>NZ_JBWGPQ010000042.1:0-20992 GCF_056331585.1 Thermanaerothrix sp. | reverse complement strand
CTTTAAAAAGCCCTAGACTTCACCTGGGACGCCTCCCGCGCCGTTTCCCCTTCCAGTATAATAACCAAGATCAGGCCCTGTTTTCAGGTCAATCCGACTCGACTGAGGTAGCACCGTGCCGTTGAGCGATTGGCTGGCTTTCTTGAAATGGGTGTTTGTCCTGGCTGCCCTGCAAGCACTGGGCTTGCCGCTGGCGTTTCGGCTTTTTGCCCGCCTGCCCGAGCGCGGTTATGCCCTGGCGAAATTGGTGGGTTGGCTTGCATTGGGTTACCTCACCTGGCTGTTGGGCTCCCTGGGCTTAGCCGGCAACGACCTCGGCGCCATCCTGCTGGGGGGACTGCTGGTGGCCGGCACCGGCGCCCTATGGTTGGGTCCCCAGGGCTGGGCCGATCTGCGCATCTGGCTACGCCGTGAGCGATCTTACATCCTGGCCGTGGAGGGCCTCTTCCTGACCGCCTTCCTTGCCTGGACGCTGGTGCGTGCCTATAACCCAGCCATCCTGGGCACCGAAAAACCCATGGAATACATGTTCCTCAACGCCATCCTGCGCAGCCCCGCTTTGCCCCCGCAGGATGCCTGGCTTTCGGATCATGCCATCAGTTACTACTACTTCGGCTACAACTTGGTAGCGCTGCTGACCCGTCTCACCGCGGTGCCTGCAGCGGTGGCTTTTAACCTGGCGCTGGCCGCGCTCTTCGCCCTCAGCGCTCAGGCGGCGCTGGGGATCATGCTCAACCTGGTCCTGATGGTCAAGGCGGCACACCGTCCGACCCCGCCGCCCCTGCTGAGCGGATTCGCGCCGGCACTGCTTGCTCCCCTGCTCTTGCTGGTGGTCGGCAATTTTTACGGCATCCTTGACCTGGCCCGGCAGAACCGCATCCTGGCCGAGGCCGAGATTCCCGTCCTCTATTACGATTTCGGCGACCTGGCGCAAGGGGGTAGCCAGCGCCCCGGTGTGCGTTTTGGTCCGCTCAACCTGTGGGCCTGGTTGGATCTCAAACCTGACCCCTTGCCCCCCTCGACCACCAGCGGCTGGAATTGGGACTTGGGTAACTGGTTCTTCGCCGCCCGCGCCCTGCATGACCGCGATCTGCTTGGGCGCGAGACCGAGGCAATAGATGAATTCCCGGCCTTTTCCTTCTTACTGGGCGACCTGCATCCGCACGTCCTGGCGTTGCCCTTCGACGTGCTGGGGGTGGGGCTGGCACTGGCCTGGCTGCTGCGTGGCCTGGGCAGCAAGCCGATGACCTGGCGTCGGGAATGGCCCTTTGCCGTGCTTTCCGCCCTCATCCTGGGTGGGCTGGCCTTCCTGAATACCTGGGATTTCCCGATCTATCTCTTCCTGATTGCGCTGGCCGACCTGGGCGGGTTGGGGCTGCGTGAAGGGTGGAAGGCTATGCGAAGCAGTTTCTGGCGACGGGTAGGAATCTGGGCACTATTGGGCCTAGCCAGCCTGGCCCTGTACTGGCCTTACTTCCTGGTCACATTCCAATCGCAGGCCGGTGGCATCCTGCCCAACCTGATCTATCCCACCCGCTTCCAACAGGCAGTGGTCATGTTTGGGCCACTGTTGCTGCCGCTTTTCACCACCCTGCTCTGGTTGCGGGGGCGCGGGCGGGCTGGCTTTGATCCCCGTGCCGCCTGGACCATAGGGGCGGGAAGCGTGATCGGCTTGACTGCTCTGGCAGTGGGCCTGGCCATGCTCTTAAGCCTGAACGCCGACTTGCGCGGGTTGATCTTCCAGGCGCTCAGCCCGTTGCGTTGGGACGAGGCGCTTGGACTTCTGCTCCAGCGGCGGGTGGTGGATGGGCTAACGGTTCTGGTTGCAGCGCTGGGGTTGGCTTGGTCGGGTGGGCTGGCAGTGGGCTGGCTGCGGCGGGGCGAACGCGCCCCCTGGCCCTCCCCTTCCGAGCGTCCGGCGCTGTGGTTGATGCTGGCGCTGTTTTTCAGCGGCGCGCTGCTCTGGCTGGCCCCGGAATTCATCTACCTGCGCGATAATTTCGGCACCCGCATGAATACGCTGTTCAAGTTTTACTTTCAAACCTGGGTGCTGTGGAGTTTGGGCGGGGCATTTGGGGTGTGGTTTTTGGCGCAAAGCGCCGGACGGTTGGCGCGCGTCCTGGGAGTGGGGCTGAGTGCGGTGGGATTCCTGCTGGGCGGGTACTACCTGATCGGCAGCCTGCCGGCTAAGACGGGCAACTTCGCCGGCCCTCCCACGCTGGACGGCATGTCCTACTTCGCCGCGACCTACCCCAACGATTGGGCAGCCATCCGCTGGCTTCAGGAAAATGCTCCCGCCACCGCCGTGTTGCTCGAGGGTTCACGTGGGGCGTATTGGATTGAAGGGCGTTCCTCGCGTTTTGCCATGGCCACCGGCATCCCCACCCTGATGGGTTGGGCCAACCACGAGGCCCAGTGGCGCGGCAATTACTTTGGTCAGGTGGTCAGACGATTGCAAGACATCCAAACCCTTTACCAGACGCGGGATGACCTGGAAGCGCGCCTCCTGCTTGAACGCTACCACGTGGACTTTGTGATCGTCAGCGATTTGGAACGCCAGTGGTATCGCCCAGTGGATGAAACCAAATTTGAGCGCCTGATGCGCCGCGTCTTTCAGCACGGAGATGTGGTGATTTACCAGCGGTGAGGCCGTACCCCCTCACGGGCAGGCTCGCACGTCCAGCAGCCAGCGGAAGTCACCTTTATGGTTCTCGAGCCTATCCACCTCTTGAACGCAAGGCATCTGCCACGCAGCCTGAATCGCCGGTGGAAGTTGTTGCCAGGTGCGGGCATCCAGGTATGCATATGTGAATCCCGCCGCGCGCAGAGCCGCGGGCGTTGGGGCTTCGGCCAAGCTCAACCACTCGGGGTTGAAGTGATACCAGGTATCGCCAGCGCGCGTGAAGCGCCCGAATAATGTGGGGGCGCGTGAGGGGTTCGGGTCAAAGACCAGCGCGCCGGCATCTAGCCGATCCCAATGGGCTTGGTACATGCGCACATCCAGGCCACTCAAAAAGTAAGACACCACCGGGCGACCCATGGCGGAAATCTGACAAGCCAACAGGACTACGCCGCTGAGCAAGGCCACCGCGCTCAACCCTGCCGCAATGACCCGGACGCCGCTGGCTCGTTGCCGTAGCCACACCCACAGCGCACCGGGAGCCAGGATCAGGGCAATAGGCAAAAAAGCATACAAACGGGTGGTATTGCGTACACCGGTAGAGCCGGTGAAGCGTACCCATAGCAGTGGCAGGCTAAGCAGAGCTTCTGCAACCAGCAAGGCTTCAAACCAGCGCCCGGCGCGCACCGCCTTCCAGCCCCACACGGCCATTAAGGGTAGCGCCAGCAGCAACGGGCCGGCCTCGCATAAGGCTACCACCAGGGTGGCTGGCCGGGTCAGGGGAAGCACTCCCAGGTGCACTGAAACCAATGCCGGCGTTCGCGTCAGGTCAAAGCCCAGCGTTTGATACGACGGAGGAAGGGGGTGACCCAGCAGCCGCGCGAGGATGCGTTGCGCCAGATCCCCCCAGGTGCCGCCCTGGACCATAGCCAGCACGGTCGCTCCCAAAACCACACCCCACCATTGACGCAGCCCCAACGGCAAGACCCGGTTGCGGTAACGCACGATCCATAGAATGGTAATGAAAGCCAACCCGGCCAGCATCAGGGGCAGATCGGTCTCGCCCATCAAATGGTTAGCTGCCAGCACCAGGAGGCTCAGCCCACCTGCCCAACCGGGCTCCCGCCAGCGGGTAGCGGTCAGGAGCAAAACTAGGATGACGGCATAAGGCATCAGGCTGTTAACGGCATTGAGCAGCAGGATACCCGGCTCCAATAAGCCGTTACCGAAAGCAAAGGGATAGGGTAGGGGCGGGCCGCCCTCAATCATCCAGGGGCGCAGCAGGGCTTCGGCCAGAGTTGACCCGCTGGCTGCGCCACTTCCGATTAACGTTACCGCCGGTGAGAGGCGTTCCAGCCACGCTTGGGGAATGACCAGCAACACCCAACGCGTACCGCTCGCCAGGAGCAGGGCCAGCGCACCCAAACCTGCTCCCAATGGGTGACCGGTAACCCGCCGCCCCCACCGAAGAGCCAGGGTCAGAGCCAGAGCAAATGCCAATGCCCGCGCTGCATCCAGGGCATTCCAGGGTGTCCACGCTGCCACGCGCATGATTTGGGCGCTGACTAAGAGCAAAAAATGATGATAGCCGTAGGAAATAGCGGGGTCGTAGGCAAAATGGGGTGGAAAATCGCCGGCTGCAATCAGTGAGAGGGTAGGCAGGTGAGCGTAATCGTCAAAAATGGCCAGGCCACGAGCCATAGCGTAGCCCCAAGCGACCAGCGCTGCCAGCCCCAACCACCACCCCCAGTTCAGTGGCCAACGCCAGCGCCCCGCCCGTCGGGCAGCTAGTGTCCCACCCACCCCCAGGAGCAAGCTGATCGCCCAGGCGCTGAGAGGCAGGGGCACAAAGCGTGCCACCAGGTTTACCAGCACCCCCTGCACCAGCAGACCGGCGGTCAACCCAACCACCAGGTCTTCCGGGGGTTGCAGGTTAAAGGCACGCCGCACCAGGCCAATCCCCCCCAATGCCCAACCCAATGCCCACAGAACCAAAAGCCCACCTCGCCATCCTACCATACCCTTGATTCTAATCACTTCGTCCTCTTATTAGAAGTTTTCTTCCTGATGTGGGATGAAATGTTTTACACCGCGTAAAGTAGTAAAATTAGCACCGCGGGATCAACAACCCATGAACCATCTACCGCCTCCTCCTCGCGCTTCCATCGGACATCGCGCTGCCGTCCTGGCAGGGCGTTTGCTGGCCATCCCGGCCTTACCCATGACCCTGCTCAGCCTCGTGATCGGTCTGGCCACCGGGGCCGGGGTTTGGTTGTTCAAACAAGCCATAACGCTCTTTCAGTGGGGATTCTCCACCTTGTGGATCAATCCCCTCGCCGTTCTGGGCCCCTTGCCGCGCATCCTCGTACCGGTCCTGGGGGGACTGCTGGTAGCAGCGTTGGCACAGCGCTTTTGGGCGCACGAAAAACTGCACGGTACCGCCAGCATTATTCAGGCAGTAGCGCTCTCCGGCGGGCGGCTGCCCTATCGGATAGCACCGCTCAAAGCCCTCGCTGCCGCGCTCTCCATCGGCGCTGGCGCTTCGGTTGGTCCGGAAGACCCCTCGGTGCAAATCGGGGCCAACCTGGGCTCGTGGGTGGGGCAGCGCTTGCACCTTTCCGAGGATCGCACCCGCACCCTGGTCGCTGCCGGTGCGGCGGCGGCCATTGCCGCGGCCTTCAACGCGCCGATTGCCGGCGTCTTCTTCGCCCTGGAAATCATCCTGGGCGAACTCGGCACCACTGCCCTGGGAATGATCCTGACCGCTGCGGTGATGGCAGCGGTGCTCACCCAGGCCCTGGTGGGGAGCATGCCGGCGTTCATGATCCCGGCCTATACCCTCAATTCGGCGTGGGAACTGCCGCTCTATCTCGTCCTGGGGCTGCTGGCAGGCCTTCTGGCCGCAACCTATGGGCGATTGCTTTATGCCCTGCACGACCTCGTGGCCGCCTGGTCGGCACCGCGCTGGCTCAAGACAGCGCTCACCGGCCTGGTGATCGGCGGGGTGGGCCTTTTTCTGCCCCAGTTGTTGGGGGTAGGGTATGAGACCATTGGCGCCGTCTTGCAGCAACGGACCCTGCCCTTGCGGGTAGTCTTGCTTCTGCTGATCGGGAAGGTCATCCTGACCCCTTTGAGCCTGGCGGGGGGATTCGTTGGCGGGGTGTTTGCCCCGGCGTTGTTCATAGGGGCGATGCTGGGGAATGCGTTCGGTATCCTCGCCACCCTGCTCTGGCCCAACCTGGGGATCAACCCGGCGGCGTTTGCGCTGGTGGGAATGGCCGCCGTGCTGGCCGGCGCTGTGCACGCCCCGCTGACCGCCATCCTGCTGCTCTTTGAGATGACCCACGATTATCGCATCATCCTGCCGTTGATGTTCGCCGTAGCCGTCAGCTTACTGATCTCGCAACAATTGCAACCGCAATCGGTCTACGCCCTCGGGCTCTCGCGCTTGGGCATTCGATTGGAGCGTGGGCGGGCGGTGGATATGCTCGCCACCCTGACCGTAGGCGAGGTCATGCAACCCAACCGGCAGGCGCTGACCGAAGACATGCCCCTGGACACCGCCGCTGAGATCCTTGCTCACACGCGCCGGCACGGTATGCCGGTGGTGAACTCACAAGGCGAGCTGGTAGGAATGTTCACCCTGGCCGATCTGGATCACGGGTTAGAGCGGGGACTGAAAACCGTAGGTGAAGCCTGCACCCGCCGTCTGATTACCGTTATCCCCACCGATACCCTCGCCGAAGCCATGCGGCGTATGAGTATGGGCGACCTGGGACGCCTGCCGGTGGTGGATCCGGCCAACCCGCGGCGGTTGGTGGGGATCTTACGGCGCTCCGATGCCATTCGGGCTTATGAGATCGCCCTTACCCGCCGGGTGGCTCAGGCCCAACGGCAAGCAGCGGCTCGCCTGGATGCCTTCACCCCCACCACTGTGCGGGTCCACGAGGTCACCATCGCCCCGGGCGCGGCTGCCGAGGGAAAGCCATTACGGGATATTCCCTTCCCGCCGGGGTGTCTGGTGGCTTCGGTACGCCGTGGTGACCAGATTGAGGTACCTAACGGTGAGACACGCCTCCAAGCCGGGGATGTGCTAACCCTGGTGGCTCAAGATGCTGTCTTGCCGAAAGCGCTGGCGATCTGTCAGGCGCCGCCTCCCGTGGAGCCGGCGTAACGTCCTCAACATCCTCTTGACAGGTTGTCCGGGGCAAAAAGGCGGCTATGTCTTGCCAGGTGTGCCGGGCCTCAATTGGCCGCCGTGCCAGGTAAAACCGGTCTTCCCAGCGGTGATGGGTGAAAGAACCCACCCCCATCCCGGCTTGGTAGCCGGCTTTTTTGGCCCAGCGCAGGGCATGGAAGGAGGCCTTTCCATAGGGATAGGCAAAACTCAGCACCGGTACGCCAAAGAGCGCTTCCAACCGCGCCCGTGAATCGGCAATCTCTGCCTTGAGCACGGTATCTCCCACCTGGGTCAAATCGGAATGATGCAGGCTGTGGCTTCCGATCTCCCATCCGACGGTCAGCAAGGCTTGCACCTGTTCGCGGCTAAGGAAGCCAGGATGATCTAGGTAATTCACCACCAGATAGACCGTGGCGGTAAACCCATACCGTTGCAGGATCGGAAAAGCCTGGGTATAGACATCCTCGTCCCCATCGTCAAACGTGAGGATGAACGAACAAGCTGGCAATTCGGCACCATTTTCGAGCGCTGTAAGCAGTTGAGCAACGGAGATGGTGCGGTAGCCTCGCTCCCACAACAGCGTCATCTGGGCCTCAAATTGTTCTGGGCTCACGTAATAGGGGTTTCGTGATGGATTCTCGGCAACGTGATGATAGAGCAAGATGAGCACATCCACCTCGCCAGGGCCTTGGCGTATGAGGCGGGGCTTCGGCGAAGGCAATGGTATCGGGGTAAGGGTGGGAGTGGAAAGTTGGGTGGACGTAGGCGTGAAAGTTGGGGAATGCGTGGCGGTGGGGATGAACGGTTTGGGTAGAGGAGTAGGCGACGGTAAGGACGTCGTTGGGGTCGTAAACGGGCGGAGCGCCATCGCTATGGCGGTTGGCGGGGCACATGCTGCAAGGAGACACCCCAGGCTCAGGATCAAACAACAGCCATACCGCCATAGGGTTTGACCCCTCTTTGAATTATTGCATGCCATATACTTATTATAGTGTATTGGGCAAGCCGAAAACTTTGCACCCGGCTTTTTCTCTCGGGCTAAAAGCCCAACCGCTCTACTCCGGCCGTAGATTGCCCAACAATTCACCCATTCAAGGGGGTATAATAATTATGAAAACCCTTGTTTGGAGCAACGCATGGAGCAACGCAAGATTCGCGTCTTGATCGCCAAGCCCGGCCTGGATGGACACGACCGCGGGGCCAAGATTGTGGCGCGCGCCCTGCGCGATGCCGGTATAGAGGTGATCTACACTGGCCTGCGGCAGACCCCGGAGATGATTGCCGAAGCCGCCCTGCAAGAAGACGTGGATGTGATCGGTCTCTCCATCCTTTCCGGCGCGCATATGAGCCTGGTGCCGCGCGTGCTCGAACTGCTGCGGGCCAACGGTCAGGAGCACGTGCTGGTCTTTGTGGGTGGCATTATTCCCGAAGAAGATGTGCCGGCTCTGCTCGCCCTGGGGGTCAAAGCGGTCTATGGGCCGGGCACACCGACCCAGACCATCGTCGAGGATATTCGCCGCGCCGTGCTCGCAACTCAAGGCAGCGCGGTTTAGGGCCGGGGGAAGCGCCGATGCAGATGGTGGAAGCGATTCTGGCGGGCCAGCGGCTGGCATTAGCCCGCCTGCTGACCCTGATTGAGAATGATGCCCCCGAGGGCTGGGCTATGCTGGATGCGCTCTACCCGCGCACCGGGCAGGCCCACCTGATCGGGGTTACCGGTGCCCCGGGCGTGGGCAAGTCCTCACTGGTCAACCAGATTGCGCGGGCACTGCGCCATCCCCAGGATGGCGAACCGCCCAAAACGGTAGCCATCGTCGCCGTGGATCCCACCAGCCCCTTTAGCGGCGGAGCGCTGCTCGGGGATCGTGTGCGCATGCGAGATCTCAGCGGCGATCCCGGTGTGTTCATCCGTTCGATGGCCTCGCGAGGCGCGCTGGGCGGCCTTGCCCCCACCACCGCCGCGGTGGTGCAGGCGTTGGACGCGGCCGGCTTCGAGATCATCCTGATCGAGACGGTCGGTGCCGGCCAGGCCGAAGTGGAAATTGCGCGTCTGGCCCACACCACAATCGTGGTCGAAGCCCCTGGCGGAGGCGATGACATCCAGGCCATCAAGGCCGGCCTGCTCGAAATTGCCGACCTGCTGGTGATCAACAAAGCTGACCGCCCCGGCGCCGATTTGACCGAGCGCGCGCTGCGCAGCATGCTCGAATTGGGCTACCCGCGCGGGCATCACCGCCCTGAGGACTGGGCGGTAGCTACGACCGAGTCTAAAGAGACATGGGTGCCGCCCATTCTGCGCACGGTCGCTACCGAGGGCAAGGGCATTCCGGAGGTGGTGCGCGCGTTGCGCGCCCATGCCGACTATTTGCGTGCCAGCAGTCAGTGGCAGGCGCGCGAACAGGCTCGCCTCAAAGATATCCTCGATCATATGCTGCAGGCGGCATTGCTGGCCCGCTGGCAGGCCGGTCTCCCCCAAGGCTTCTACCAGGAGGTCGTCCAGCGCCTGCTACGACGTGAACTCTCCCCGCATCAAGCGCTGGAGGTTCTGCTCAATCAAATGCCCATCCCGAGTGTGGAAAATTCCCGCCTCGTGCCTTAAAAGCCATCTTTTGTGAGGAGTGATCTGCATGGAACGCACACTTATCGCCCATCTCCCCCAGGCCATTGGTCAGAAGGTCAAGATCCAGGGTTTCCTGCATACCTTGCGCGACCAGAAGACAATGCAGTTTCTCATCCTGCGCGATCGCAGCGGCATGGTGCAGGTCGCCTTTTACAAGAAAGCCGACCCCACCCTGGCTGAGCAGATCTCACGCTTGACCAACGAATCGGTGTTGACGATTACCGGCACGGTGGTCGAGAACCCCATCGTCAAACTGGGCGGGCTGGAAGTGCAACTGGAAACGCTGCAGGTCGAGAGCCTGGCCGAAGCACCTCTGCCGTTGGATCCGACCGCAGAGGTTTTGCCCTCCCTGGATTACCGCCTGGACTGGCGCTTCTTGGATATGCGCCGTGAGCCGGTCACCGCGTTCTTCGAGATTCAGACGACGCTGGAGATGGCGTTCCGCGAATATTGGTTGCAGCACGGCTTTATCGAGATCCATTCGCCCAAACTGATGGGCTCAGCCAGCGAGAGCGGCGCCGAACTGTTTGAAGTGCAGTATTTTGATACCAAGGCCTACTTGGCGCAATCGCCCCAGTTCTACAAACAAATGGCGATGGCGGCAGGCTTCGAGCGTGTCTTCGAGATTGGGCCGGTCTTTCGCGCCGATCCCTCATTCACCTCGCGCCACATGACCGAGTTCACCGGCCTGGACATGGAGATGTCCTACATCGAATCGCATGAAGACGTCATGCGCTTCCTTGAAAACATGCTTCATTACGTCTATCAGCGCGTCGCCGAGAAGCACGCCGCCGACATTAAAACCCACTTTGGGGTACAAATCGAGGTGCCCAGCGTGCCCTTCCCGCGCATCCCGATGGCCGAGGCGGTGGAGATCCTCAAACGCGAGGGCTACACCCTGCCCCCAGAGAAGAAAGGCGATATTGACCCCGGCGGCGAGCGCACCCTGGCGCAATACGTGCGCCGCGAGTTCAACCATGATTTCTTCTTCCTCACCGATTGGCCCTGGACGGTACGTCCGTTTTACCATATGCGCCACCCCGAGCGCCCCGACCTGACCCGCTCGTTCGATCTGATTGCGAAGGGCACCGAGATCGTCACCGGCGCCCAGCGCGAGCACCGCTACCCCATCCTGCGCGAGCAGGCGCTGGAAAAAGGGCTCTCGCTGGAGCCGATTCAGTTCTACCTGGATTTCTTCCGCTACGGTTGTCCGCCGCACGGCGGGTTTGGCTTGGGCCTCTCGCGGTTGATGATGGTCATGCTCAACCTGCCCAACATCCGCGAGGCGGTCTTCCTCTTCCGCGGTCCCAACCGCTTGCATCCGTAAGCCGCACACTCGTACTTTAACCCTTGGAGGGAATGCGTGATCGTTGGTCAAGGAATTCGTTTGCGTGCCATCGAACGGGAAGATTTGCCCCGTTTTGTCGCCTGGATGAATGACCCAGAGGTGCGCCAGGGGCTGAACCTGATTTACCCGCTCTCCATGGCGCAGGAAGAACGGTGGTTCGAACAGATGCTCCAGCGCCATCCGGCCGAGCAGGTGTTGGGGATTGAGGTCGAAATTGGGGGAGTATGGACGCTGATCGGCACCTGCGGCCTGCACAACGTGGATTGGGTCAATCGTCAAGCTGAACTGGGCATCTCCATCGGCGATAAAGCCTTCTGGAACCGTGGGTATGGACGGCGTGCAGTCGGCCTGTTGTTACGCCATGCGTTCAATACCCTTAACCTTAACCGCGTCTACCTGCGCGTCTATGAGACGAACCCCCGTGCAATCCGAGCGTATGAACACGCCGGTTTCACCCTGGAAGGTCGCCTGCGCCAGGCGCGCTTCCAGAACGGACGCTATGTGGACGAATTGATCATGAGCGTCCTGCGCAGTGAGTGGCAGGATGTGGAGGACTAGGAGAGGAGGTCGGTAGCCCATGCCCAACCACACCCGACACGAACGTATGATGTACGGCGGCATCCGCCTCTTTGCCGGGACAGCGTGCCCCGAACTGGCCCAAGCCATTGCAGAATACCTGGGGTTGCCCCTGTGCGGGCGCGATGTGATCACCTTTCCTAACGACAACCTCTTCGTCCGCCTCCATTCCAGCGTGCGCGGGCAAGATTGTTATGTGATCCAGACCACCTCGGCGCCGGTGCACCGCAACCTGATGGAACTGCTCATCATGATCCAGACCCTGCGCCTGGATTCGGCGGCACGCATCACGGCAGTGGTGCCCTATCTGTGCTACGCCCGCTCGGACAAGAAGGACCAGCCCCGCGTGCCCATCACCGCCCGTCTGGTCGCCGATATGATCGAGGTGGCCGGGGCGGATCGCTACATTACCATGGACCTGCACGCCGGACAGATTCAGGGTTTTTTCTCCATCCCCGGTGATGTGTTGACCGCTTTCTACCTGCTCACCGATTACTTCAAGACCCAACTGCCGCAGATGTACAACCCGGTCGTCGTGACGGTGGATCTGGGCTTTGCCAAGAAGGCGCGCAACTACGCTCAGGCATTGCACTTGCCCCTAGCCTTCATCGAAAAGCGGCGCGTCGCCAACGATGCTCGCGCCGAGGCGCTAACGCTGATCGGGGATGTCTATGATCGCGATGTGATCCTGGTGGATGATGAGGTGGATACCGGCGTCTCGGTGGTGCAGGCAGTCAGCCTGGTCAAGGATAACGGCGCCCGCAATGTGTACGTCTCGTTCGTGCACCCGGTGCTCTCACTGGACGCCGCCGATCGTCTGGCCGCCCTGCCGGTGCGTCAGTTCGTGACCACCGACACCATCCCCATCCCGCCGGAGAAGCGGGCTAAATTCGGTGAGCGGCTTAAGGTTCTGACCATTGCCCCCTTGCTGGGCGAGGTGATCCGCCGCACCAACGAGGGCCGCAGCGTGGGTGAACTCTTCAACGAGTGAGGGAAGCGCTCATGCCGGAACTGCCCGAGGTGGAGACGATTGCGCGGTGGTTGCGGGAGGGCCGCGCCGCCGAGCCGCCTCTGCTCGGGCGCACCATTACTGCAGTAGAGGTGCACTGGCCACGCACCCTCGCCGCGCCTGACCCGGCCACCTTTGCCCAGCGCCTCACCGGCCAGCGCATCACGGCCATCGGCCGGCGCGGAAAATTCCTGCGCTGGGTGCTGTCCGGGGGTGGGGTGGTCTTACTACATCTGCGCATGAGTGGTGATCTGCGCTGGCAACCCCCGCCAGCTGCAGCCCCCCAGCCTCATGACCGCCTGGTGTTCGCGTTTGCCGATGGATGGCGCCTGGCATTCAACGATCCGCGCAAATTTGGGCGGGTGTGGCTGGTGGAGGATGAGACAAGCGTCCTCGGCGACCTGGGGCCGGAACCTCTCGACCCCGACATCAGCGCCGCGGACTTTTATGCCCGCTTACGGGCCTCGCGCGCCCGCCTTAAGCCGTTGTTGCTCGACCAGCGCTTCCTGGCCGGCCTGGGCAATATTTATACCGATGAGGCGCTGTTCCAGGCTGGCTTGCATCCCCTGCGCCCGGCACACACCCTCGCCCGCGCCGAGGCGGAACGTCTCTTGCACGCCATCCGGCAGGTACTGCGGGCGGGCATTGCCCACCACGGCGCCAGCATTGATTGGGTCTATCGCGGGGGCGATTTTCAGAATCATTTTGCGGTGTATCGGCGTGCCGGCCAGCCTTGTCCGCGCTGCGGCACACCGATTCAGCGGCAACTTATAAGTCAACGCAGCACGCACTTCTGTCCCCACTGCCAGGTGTAACGTGAACCATTGTAGGTCAACTGTGAGTGAGGTGGGTTGTGATGCAACAAGTTCTTCTCCTTATCCTCGTTGGTATATTGGGCTTTTTATTAGGGGCGCTGGTTGTCTGGCTGTGGGGTGAGCGCGAGCGGCGGTCCGCTGCTGCGGGTGAACCCACAGCACCAGCGTCAAAAACCGAGACCGCATCATCCACGGCTGCACCCTCGCGGCAACCCCCGTTCAGCGACGCCTCGCACGTCTTTGTCACCCGGCTCTGGCGTGACCGCAGCACCGGGCAGTTGCTGGTCGAGGTAGATGGCATGCTTCATGCAACTCCAGATACCTTGACCGATGAGCAGCGCCAGCGCCTGTGCACGGCGGCGGAGACTTGGTCGCTCTGGCTGGGGCTACACTCCCCCACCACTCCCGTATCGCCCCCGCCCCCTGCGCCACCCAGTGTCTTCACCGTGCCCATCGAGACGCTCATAACGCCCTCAGTTGAACCCCCGCGTGAGGGCAGCATCGTGGAACAGATTGATGCCATCCTCCAAGAGTTACTGGCCACTTCCCCTTATGCCGACCGCCGCGTGCGTCTGGTCGAGGAGCCCCAACACGGCGTGGTGGTGTGGGTGGACCTGGAACGCTACGGGAGCATTGATGACGTGCCCGATGAGGGCATCCGCGCCCTGATTCAGGAAGCAGTGCGCCGTTGGGAAGGCTGATTCCGCCGTGTTAGTCACTTGGATCTCGAACCCCAGGCGTAGCGCAGCTCAAATATACACGTAAAGGTGTCTCACCATGCCCAAATTCCGCGTTCTGGCGTTCGGGGTTGTCCTCCTCACCCTGTGGCTTATTGGCATAACGCAACCGGCTTGGGGCAGTCCGCCTCCGCCCCAACCTCAAACCACCCCCCTGGTTGACCCGGCCCTCGAAGCCGCACTGGAAGCGAAAATCAACCAGCACCAGTTTGAGGTGCTGGCGTTCACCCTGTATCGTGTCAAGATCGAGCGCGTGGTCGAGTCGCCGGATGGCCAGCTGGCAGTGCTCTGGCTGGCACTGGTGGATGTGGAGAGCGGAGAGGTCATCTCTGCCGAGCCGGGCCTCGCCATCGCTCGCCGCGATACCCTGGGAGCGCTGAGCACCGACTGGCAGGTCACCTTGCAGGCCGATCGTGACTGGGCACAAACACTGGCCGCGGTTCCGGATGACCTGCTCGATCCCGAAGTGCGCGCCCGCTACACTGCCCCCAGCACCGAGCAACTGCAGGCCCTGGCGACCGTGTACCGCGGCTACAAACTGCCCTGGGCCGGCGGGTTGAAGAAGAGGCTCAGCGGCTCCATCGGTCATTTCCTTTGGTATAACTCGTGCAGCATTGACTACTGTCGTTATGCCTATGATTTCGCCGATGGCACCATGTTCCCCATCCTGGCGGCCCGCGGGGGAACGGTCTATATGGCAAAATGGGACTGCCCCAACGGCTCGGAGACGTGCAGCAACTATATCGTGCTCAAAGACATCACCACCGCGCCCACCACGTACCAACTTTACCTGCACCTGGCCTACGACAGCATTCCGCCGAACCTGCGCCAAGTGGGTGCCATCGTGCGCCAGGGGCAATTTATCGGCAATGCCGATGATACCGGTTACAGCACCGGCCATCACCTGCACTTTCACGTCCACACCAATCCTACCTGGTACTGGGGTTCGTCGGTGGACATCCGCTTTGATGATGTCAGCATCAACGACGGCACGCCGCGCAATTGCTATGAGGCCAGCCGCTGGCCGAGTTACGGCACCCAGTGCCAGGATGAATACATTTCGGGAAACTACGGCGCCTTCCCGCCTAACGGCAACCTAACCCTGCCCCAGGTGGGTGAGGTGATTACCAATGGACGGGTGTTGATCGGCGGCACCGCCAGCGATGATATTGCCGTCACCCGCGTTCAGCCCATCGTGCGCGGCCTGGATGGGCAATGGCGCGAGATCGGCAGCCCCTTCACGAGCACGCCCTTTGTAGGCGAGATTGATCTGTGCAGCTTGGGCTTGCCCAATGGCCCGGTGGATGTGGCATTCTACGCCTGGGATTACGAAGGCAACCGTTCTCCCGAACCGCTAGGGATGCGCACGGTGCTCAACCGTTCCAACTGCGCCCCATCCCCACCGACCTGCACGATTTCCAGTACCCAGGTGGCGCTCTTCAGCCAACCCGACCACCAGGGCGCCTGCGTAGTGTTAGGCATGGGAGACTACCGTAACGCCAGTAGTTTCGGTGCAGTGGGTGACAATAACGCCGCCTCCATCCTGGTCGGGAGCGGCGTGCGTGCCCTGCTCTACGATCTACCCGACTATCAGGGGCGCACCGAAGCCCTCGAAGCCAGCGACACCGATTTAAGCGATAACCCGCTCGGCAGGGGGCGGCTTTCCTCGCTCAAGGTGCAGACGCGCAGCACCACGCTGGCCCCCCCCACGTTAATCACCCCGGCTTACGCGGCAGATCTCGACCAGCCGGATACCCTCTACTTCACGTTCCGCAGCGAGGGCGCCACCCGCTATCGCCTGGATGTGCGCCGTTACGCGGATAACCAAAACGTGTTCACCGCCGATGGCTTGCGCAGCCCGGCTGCGGTGTTAGGCACCCTGCCGGCGGCCAGCCCGGCCACCAAGTACGTCTGGCGTGTCACGGCTTACAACGCGGCTTCCACCGGTGGCATCTCTCAAGAGCAATCCTTTGAGGTTTTTCCGCCCTATCTTTCCGGCGGTACCTCGCAAGCGCTCCCCTATCAGGCTTCGTTCGATGCCAGCGATGAAGGCTGGCTGGCTAAAGGCGCCTGGCAGTGGCGCACGCCTGCCCTCAGCGGCGCCAGCGCAGCATGGGTGGCCAGCGGCAACACCAGCGGTGACCTGACCTCGCCGCCGATTGTCATCCCGGCCAGCGGTACCTACTACCTGCGCTTTCGTTATTATGCTGATACCGAATCCCCCGAACCCTATTGGGATCAGCGCTGGCTGCAAATCGCCGGCGTGGATGGCCTTTTCCGTAACGTCTGGCAGTTCTACGACGACCCGCCGCGCACCTGGGTGGAGAGCCCGGCCATCTCGCTGGCCGCCTACACCGGGCAGACAATCCGGGTGCGATTTCATTTCAACCCACTGGATAGCTACTACAACGGTGGCTTGGGCTGGGTGGTGGATGACCTGCGCATCACCGCGGAGCCCCCGCCGGCGTGCGGTGAGAGCGCGCCTAACGACACCCTGAACACCGCCACTCCCCTCACCGTTGGGCAGAGTGTGAGCGACGTCATCTGCCCGGCAGGGGACGTGGATTACTATCGTTTCAGCGGGCAGGCCGGTCAACGCCTCGCCATCCGCCTGGATGCCCAGCGCAACGGCTCGCCCCTGGATGCCATCCTGACCCTCTACGATGCCCAGGGCAACCGCCTGGCCGAGAACGACGACCTGGTGCTGTACCAGATGAACGACCCCGCGCTCAGCTATACCCTGCCCACCAGCGGCACATACTACCTCAAGGTGCGCGCCTGGGGGCACCCCGGGGTGGGGGACGCCAACCAGACTTACACCCTCCAGGTGCAGGTTGACGGCGCGCCGCCCACGCTGAACCTGACCACGCCGGCCACGTCCTGGGTGCCGAACGGGGCGCTGACCATGCAGGCCCAGGCCAGCGACGGCGAGAGCGACGTTGCACTGGTCAACTTCTACTGGCGGGCTAATCCCCAAGCGCCCTGGCAATTACTGGGCCAGGATTGGGACGGGCGCGACGGCTGGACCTGGGCGACCTCCAGCACAGCATTGGCCGGCGGTGACCTATATGTGGAAGCAGTGGATTTCGGCGGCAATCGCAGCGGCAACCTACGCCTGGGCCTGCGCGTGGATTCCAACCCGCCCAGCGTCTCTCTTGACCCGCTGGCCACGCCTAACCGCAGCACGGCGGTGCGCCTGGCTTGGGCAGCGCAGGATGCCGAAAGCGGCGTGGCCGGGATGACCTTACAAGCCCGCGTGGGCGGAGGGGACTGGCAACCCCTCAGCGGTACCCTCACCGTCCCGCGCGGCAGTGCCTGGTACGTGGGAACGTGGGGGCAAACGCTGACCTTCCGCGCCCAGGTGTGGGATTATGCAGGTAACGTCAGCGCCTGGTCGGAAGAACGCAGCACCCAAATCGAGGCCTCTTGCCAGCCCGATGGTTATGAGCCCGGCGATGATACCTTAGCCGGTGCCATCTCCCTGGGAGTAGGCGTGGCGCAGGAACATACCCTCTGTCGCGTCGGGAGTGGGGTGAACGATGAGGATTGGCTGACCGTCGAGACTGCTGACCCTAAGCCTTATTTCTTTGCCGTGCGCTCGCTGGACGGTGGCGCGGCGGTGCAGGTCGAAATTTATGCCGCGGATGGCAGCACCCGCCTGGCGACGTTCGCCGCCCCCGACTTGGGCCGCGATTTGCTCTTCACCTGGGCGCCACCGCAGGCCGGTCGTTATGCCCTCCGCCTCACACCGCTCGTCACCGGTCTGGCCGGGAGCGCAGCGCGTTATAGCGTTAGTTACAATGAAGTGAGTTTCCTCTACCTGCCACTGGTGAGCCGATGAATGCTTAATCCTGGGTGTAAGGTTGATATCCCTCCCTGCATCGGCATCCCCACGCGCTGTGGAAGCATAAGGAATCAAGCCTGTGACGCGCCGTCCACCATGGCGTTCCAGGAAAGCCCGGGGTTCCTTTTATGGCGGGTAGATTGAGCGAGGGGATTCCACCGTCTTGATCTTGAGATGGTTATAATTAGACCCAAGGTGCTCTTACATATTCATTAAAAACATATGGCATTTCTGCCCCACTGTGCCGAGGGAATCCAGGGACGTCTTCCCGAAGGCTTTCGGACACTGACACAATGGAGTTTGCCATGCCTACGCTTTCCCCTACCTTGCAAGATGAAGCCGTTGCCTTGTTGCAAGCCCTGGTGCGCACGCCCAGCCTCTCCGGCCAGGAAGGGGCTCTGGCCGACCTGGTGGAAGCCAGGCTGCGCCGGCTGTCGTTCGACCACGTGGAGCGTGATACCTGGGGTAACGTCATTGCCAGCCGCCAGGGTTATGCTCCCGGCCCACACTTGCTCTTCGATGCCCACATGGATGTGGTGGCTCCGGGTGAGGCAACAGCCTGGGCCGGGGGTGATCCGTACAGCGGTCGCCTGGAAGGGGGACGCGTGTGGGGGCGCGGCGCTACCGATACCAAAGGCAGCCTGGCGGCCATACTGATCGCGATTGGTCACCTGCCCGCGACCGAATTCCGCGGCACCTTAACCGTGGTGGCCAGCGTGGGCGAAGAGACCCTGGAAGGGGCAGCACTGGGGCAGGTCTGCGCCCAGTTACGCCCAGATCTAGTCATCATCGGCGAGCCAACCGAGGGCCGCCTGGGCATCGGCCAGAAGGGACGGGCCAAACTGTGGTTCCGCGCGCAGGGCCGCCCGGCGCATTCCTCCACGCCTGAAGAGGGCCACAACGCCATCTACGTCGCTGCCGAAGTCGTCCAGCGTATTCGTGCCCTGCCGCTACTCACGCATCCCATCCTGGGGGCAGGGGTGATGGAAGCGCTGGATATTCACTCCGAGCCCTACCCCAGCGCTTCGACCATCCCCTACACCTGCCTGGTGCGCTACGACCGTCGCCTGGTGGTCGGAGAGACGCCCGAGAGCGTCCTGCAACCCTATCATGAGGCTTTTGGCGGGCGGGAAGACCTGACCTTTGGCTTTGAAGAGGTCACCCTAAACACCTACACCGGCGCCACCCTGCGCACTCCGGATTTCCACCCCGCCTGGCTGTGGGCAGAGAGCACGCCCTGGGTACAGCAGGCGCTAGCGAGTTTGCGTGCGGCAGGCCTGCGCGCCGAGACCTTCATCGCCCCCTACTGCACCAACGGCAGCACTACCGCCGGCGAACTGGGGCTCCCCACCTTAATTTATGGCCCTTCCAGCATCGCCCTGGCGCACAAAGTCAATGAATACATTGAGGTCAAGGACGTCCTGGCCGCGGTGCTGGGTTACCAGGCATTGGCAAAGGGGCTGGGGTAGATACGTTGACCTTGACCAACAAGGGAGACCTGCTGAGTTTGTCCGATTTTCAAGGTTGCTTGTCCTCTGAAACATTCGGTCGTTGCATATGATAACGAGGCTTCCTGTTATCATTTGGATCGGGATGATCGGCATGGGGTTATTGGCCAATTGTCTGGCGACCTCGGGGCCGCAGTTAACCCTAACCTCTCTTCCTCCTGAGGCCGCTACCGCAACCGCTGCGCTGGGGGCGAAACTCACCGCCATTGCCGCGGAAACGGCTCACCCCGCGACCCCAGCACCCACAGAAGAATATCCGACCGTCACCGAGTCCTGGACGCCCGGCTCGGACGAGATCGTGGCCGGCGATAGCGGTAAAACCTATGCGATTGGGGTCACCACGCGCATTTCCCTCATCCTGGAGCGTGCGGCGTACCCGCCGGAAAACCTCGTCGTGACCTGTGTACCCACAGAGGTGCTGGGGCGTGTTTCGAATCTGCCCCAGGTGCCGCCGCAGTATTACGCCGTACGCTTTGAGGGGGTACAGCCGGGGCAGTGCCTCATCCGCAATGGCGCGTTTCAGGTTACCATCAAGGTGGTTGAACAGCCCTCTCCATGACCCCTGCCCCCACCTCTACCTCTGGCCCCGACCCTTTCGCTGTTCGTCCCGCCACCGCCGGTGATGTGCCCGCCCTCTGCGCCTTGGACGCTCTCGCCCAGCAGGACGAAAGCCGGCGCGCGTTTATCTCTCGCACGGTGGAAGACGGGCATGCCTACGTGATCGAGACCAAGGGGCAGGTGATCGGGTATGCCGTACTCGATACATCCTTTTTCGGGCAGGGCTTTATTTCCTTACTCTATATTCACCCCGCGCACCGCCGCCAGGGCGCCGCCATCAGGCTGATACAGTACCTGGAAGAGGCTTGCCGCACCCCAAAACTCTTCATCTCCACGAACCTTTCTAACCTGCCGATGCAAGCTCTCCTGGCAAAGTTGGGTTACATCCTGAGCGGTGTGATTTACCACCTCGATGAGAACGACCCTGAATTGGTGTTTGTCAAATACCTCCAGCGGGGCAGCGCCTGACCAGACCTGGGATCGCCGCCGTGGCATCCCATTGACTTTTACCCCTCGCTTTTCGTATAATAAAAATGTAACTGCGTGGCACAGCGCATGGCTGAGGTCCGCGGAGCCGGGCCTCCCCCGGATCACGAAAGCGTGCACAGCCGTCCGTGGTGGTGAACAACGGAGGGCTGTGCCTGTTTAACGGGCAATGAGGAGGTGTACCATGTTGACCCTGGATCTGACCCCGGAAGAAGCCCGCGTTCTGATGCAGGTGCTGGAAGCGTGCGTCTCAGACATGCGCATGGAAATTTCACAGACGGATAACATCCGTTACAAGGCCATGCTCAAGGAGCGCAAGGCAGCGCTGGAGCGCGTACTGCAGGTGTTGCGCGAGCAAATGCCGTTACCGCTGGCCGAGTAAGGCAGATGGTCTCCGGGCACGAGAGGCTATTAGAAGCCCCACGGCGCCGCGAAGGACGCCGTGAGGTGATTTTGCCGTGTAGGGCGGGAGGGACTCGAACCCTCAAGGTGCTCCCGCACCGGTGGATTTTAAGTCCACTGCGTCTGCCTGTTCCGCCACCGCCCCTTATATGGGGGGTAAGGCGAACTATAACGTCATATATGGCGGTTTCAGCAGGTTGAAAATTCGCAGGTTTTCAAGAATCCGTTGTGTTTAGTGTACGGCGGCTAGACCCGGAAGGCAAGAAATTTTAAGGTTTTTGTAAGGTGA
>NZ_JBWGPQ010000041.1:0-21642 GCF_056331585.1 Thermanaerothrix sp. | reverse complement strand
ATGAGCCCTTATATTCGTGTAAGTTTCCTTCAATGAAAGGGGAAGCCCACCCTTTCAAGGGTGGGAGGAGGTCACCAACCCGCAAATGCTACGCAACGTTGAGGTCTTTCCGGCACCGTTAGCGCCAATGAGCGCCACCACAGAACCGCGAGGCACCTCTATGTTGATCCCCTTAAGCGCATGCGCCCCATCATAGCGCACGTTGAGATTTTCAATCTTCAGCATGCTTATCCTTCTCCTAGGTAAGCCTGAATAACGAATCTGTCGAAAAAATCTTTTTTCGCGGAGCAAAACCCGCCTGGGGCGGCTTGCGCGGCGGGTTAAGGAGGGATCCCACGCAGTCGGGACAGGGATTCTCCTCTCGTTCTCGGCTAATTCAGCGTACAGCTTTTACCAATTTCAGCCGCCGATACCAACCGTGACCTTCGAACCACGTGCGGGCGCTGCGCCTAGGCTTGCACTATGGGTTGATCGGGCATAAACTCACGCCCCTGCCGGTAACTCGCTGGAGACAATGCAGCCAGCGCGGATGGTCCAGATGGCGGCGCGGCGCACGAAAGATGGGGAAAAGAGGTTGAGATCGGTGGTGGTGAGCAGGCTCTGTTCACCCTCGGCCAGAAAGTCCAGCAGATCCTGGCGGCGCTGGGCATCCAGTTCGGCCAGCACCTCGTCCAGCAGCAGCACCGGCCACTCCCCGCTCTTCTGGTACATCCAGGCCACCTCGGCCAGTTTGAGCGCCATCAGCGCCGTGCGCACCTGCCCGCGCGAGCCGTAATCCCCCAGGTCAATCCCGTTGCTGAGGACGCGAAATTCATCACGATGCGGCCCGATCAGAGTCATGCCGCGGCTGATCTCGTCGCCACGCAGAGCTTCCAGGCGGCGCAAAAAGCCCTGTTGAATCTGGCTCAGGCTGAAATGATCCCGCTTGACCGCGGTGTCCAGGCGCAGCGCCATTTGGCCGTTGCCGGGCACGGCGGGGTCGTAAGCGGGGCGATAGACCAGGTGCAGCACCTCTTGCCCGTGGGTCAGGCGATCATGAATGCGCGCCGCCAGGGTTTCGATTTCATCCAGCGCCTTGCTGCGCGCCTGGATGATCAACGCACCACGCTCCACCAGCAAGGCGTCCCAGTATTGCAATTGCGCCGGGTCACCCCCGCGCTCGCCCAACTGCTTGAGCAGGGCGTTACGTTGGCCAAGGATCTGGGTATATTCGCTGAGCGCCTGGGCGTAGCCAGGCATCACCTGCGCCAGCGCCATGTTGAGGTAACGGCGGCGCTCCTCGGGCGCGCCTTCGATGATATTGGTCATCTGGGGCAGGAAGAGCACCGCGTTGAAGTGCCCCAGCGCCTCACGCGCGGTGCGTTTGACCCCATCCACCAGGATTTCACGGCGCAAGCGGTTGCCGTTGAGCGCGGCGTTGTCCTGGATCAAGCGCACTTCCAGGCGGTGGGTGTGCTCGCCGCGGATGAATTCGGCCACAATGCGCGCCACCGCCAGCGGTTCGCGCGCGGCCAGGAAGTTGATCAACTGGCGATCACTCTCGGTATGAAACGAGGTCAGCGTGGCCAGGTAGTAGATCGCTTCGAGCAGGGTGGTCTTGCCCTGCGCGTTTTCACCCACGATAAGCAACGTTGGGCGCGGGACGTCCACATCCAAGCGAGCAAAGGCGCGGAAATTGGTCAGTGAGAGGTGCGTCAGGATCATCCCCGCCTCGTTGGGTCGGTACGAGCTGGTGCGGGCGGCTTAATCCACCGTGACGGCTTCTTGGGGGCTGGGCTTCCAAACCCGCACAGCGCGGTCGGTAAAGAGGACACCGTCCAGGTGGTCAATCTCATGCTGAAAGATACGTGCCACCCACCCTCGTAGTTTGAGTTTGATCGGCTGACCGCGGCGGTTCTGCCCTTTGACCACGATGCGCTGGTAGCGCTCGACCTCTCCCACCAAATCGGGGATAGAAAGACAGCCCTCCACGCCCATTTCGGTCTCGGCAGAGACCTCGACAATTTCGGGGTTGACCACAACGTAGAGGCGAGGCGGCTTATCCTCATCCTCTTCCTCGCCGTATTCCACCACAATGACCCGTTGGGAGACGCCTAGCTGGGGCGCGGCCAGCCCCACGCCGGGAGCAGCGCGCATGGTCTCGATCATGTCCTCAATCAATTGCTGCAGATCCGCGTCAAACTGGCGCACCTTTTGGGCTTTGCGCCGCAAGACCGGATCGGGAACAGTAACAATGGGGCGAATGGCCATTAGTGTACCTACCTCTAAACATGTCGAAAACGTGTCTCTATTTTACCCCGATTCGGCAGAAGATGAGGGCTTTGGCCCGGATTCGGTGGGCGGGTGACGGCTGACCACATGGTGATATAACTCGATCCACTCGGCCAGTTGCTCGCGCTGGGCTTGCTCGGCGCGCTGTTCCTCACGCTGTTTGGCCGCCACCAGGCGCTGGAACAGTTCGCGCTGTACCTCAGAGGGGTTGTAAACATCGTCAAAAGTGAATTGGGTATCTCCAACCCGGATATAGACCGTGCCGAAATTAAGCAAGAGGTGAATAATGGTCTTCCGCGCGTATTCAATGCTCTGGATGTTGCGCAGAGGAGCACTGCGTTTCTCTTCCGTCCCCAGCGGCTTTTTATACACGTCAATGATCATGTCCGACGTGATGATATAGCGATCATTGCGCCAGTCCACATATTGATACAGCCACCACAGCGCCAGCGCTGGTACACCAAGCACCAGTATGATCCAGCCCAAGCGCGACGGCAAGGGCAGACGCTGGCTCAGGATCAACCAGCCCAGGGCAACGTCCACGAGCAAGGCCAGGGTAGGCGGAGCCGCCTTGGCCAGGAGGATGGCCCAATGGGTGCGATAGACGATGGTATCCCCTACCTCCTCACGCAGCATGAACAGGCGCGCCAGGGTCTGGCCCAGGCGTTGGGTAGAACTGGGGGGTGGGGGTGAGGTCTCTTCAGGGGGTGTTTCTGACGAGGATGACGAAGGGCTGGTGGGCAGCCCCAAACGGCTGCGGATCGTGGCTTCGATGGCTGCGCGTTGGGCGCGGCGGCGACCGCGGCGAGCACGGTCGCGCTGTTCTTCCAGCAAGTCCAGCACCAACCGCGGCTCTGCCAGGCGATCCAGGATCAATTGCCCGGTGTAGGTCCGTACAATCAGGTTGCCGTAGTTAATCAAGCGGCCAATCTGGTCGGTCTGTACCTCATCGGCCAAAATGGCTTCCAGCGGCACCTCCTGACGACTCTCATAAAGCAGTATCACCCGTTCCAACAACACCACACGGCGGTTAGTAATGATGACGTAATCGTTGCTCCAATCCACTGCAGACCAAGCCAGCCAGCCCAGCCCGCCCACCAGGCTAAGAATCAGCAACAGGGTGGGCAGGAGCGCCCCGTGCCAAACTACGATGGTGAGGAAGGCAAACAGGCCTACCAGCGCACCGGTGACCACGGCGGGCAGCGCAATGCGCAAGAAAAGGAAGAAGGGATGACGGCGTGCCACATAGCGCACAACCTCACGTGGGCTGCGCCAGGGCAGGCGCAGGCGTGAGGCCAACAGATAACTATTTAAGATCAGACGAAAGGCCGGGCTCAGGTCGGGAAATTCGCGCACCAGCGCCAGGTAGTCCGCCCCTTCTAAACGCAGCACAATCAGCGGCGCAGCAGCTGTAGCGGTAGCGCGGCGCGCTAACGGAGTGGGGCTGAGGGCCTCCTCGCCGAAATAATCCCCTTCTTCCAAATAGGTCACCTCTTCATCGTTGCCCCGCCGATGACTGAGGCGCACCCGTCCGCTGAAGATCAGGAAAAATGCCGTGGCATCCTGGCCTTCTTTGTAAAGCGCCAGCCCCTCTTCATAAAAGAGCGCCTGCCAATAGGTCATCACGCGCAGCAGTTGCTCGTCGCTGAGGCGGCGAAAGAGATGACACTGCCGTAGAAGCGTTAGCACCTCTTGCTGAGGGATGTCCATGCTCATAGTATAGCCCAATCTCTGATGGAGGTGAACGAGCCCCCACCCTCAGGCATGCAATAAGCGTGCCCGTTGACCGCTCTCTGGGCAATGCGCAGATAAAAAATGCCCCGGGCACACCCGGGGCAGAGGGAAAGCCCGACCGAAGGGGGATTATAGGCCGTAAATCTCGCCGTACTTTGCGCTCAGGTAGCGCAGGTAAGGCTCGGGGGTGATCGGCGAACCAGTCACGCGCTGCACCAGGTCTTGCGGCTCGAACTTCGCCCCGTGCTGGTGAATCTTCTCGCGCAGCCAGGCCAGTAGATTTGCGAATTCCCCGCGGGCAATTTGTGCTTCCAGGTCGGGAATGTCACGTTGGATGGTTTCCCACAACTGCGCCGAGACCAGGTTGCCGAGCGCATAGGTGGGGAAGTATCCGATCAACCCTGCCGACCAGTGCACATCTTGCAGTACCCCCAGGCGATCATTGGGCGGAACGATGCCCAGGTAGTCCCGCATGCGGCTATTCCACGCCTCGGGCAGGTCTTGGACGTCTAGGCTACCTTCGGCGAGAGCGATCTCCAGTTCCAGGCGCAACATGATGTGCAGGTTGTAGGTGGCCTCGTCGGCTTCAACGCGGATAAAGGACGGCTTGACTTTGTTGATCGCCTTGTAAAACGCCTCTAGGCTCACATTGCCCAACTGGCGTGGGAAGAGCGCCTGCAAGCGCGGGTAAGCGTAGCGCCAAAAAGGCTTCGACCGCCCAACCAGATTCTCCCACATCCGTGATTGTGACTCGTGCACCGCCATCGAAGCGCCATCGGCAAGAATAGTGCGGCGCAGGTTGCGCCCGATGCCCTGATGGTAGAGAGCGTGTCCGCATTCGTGCATGGTGCTGAAGAGCCCTGAGATCAAGTTGCGGGGGTGAATGCGGGTAGTAATGCGTACATCGCCCAGGCCGAAGGCGGTAGTAAAAGGATGCGCCGAACGATCCTGTCGCCCGGCTTTCCAGTCATAGCCGAAGCGGGTGATCACCTCCACGCCGAAATCCCACTGCTTCTTCTCGCTGTAGCGCAAGAAAAGGAAACCATCTTCTACCGGCGGGCGTGCGGCGATCTGACGCACCAAGTCAACTTGATGCGGGCGCAAGGCGTTGAAAATCGCCTGCACCTCAGCGGTCTTCATCCCCGGCTCAAAATCATCCAACAACGGGTCATAAACGTGATCATAGGGCGCAAAGCACTCGGCATAGGCGCGGCGCAGTTCGACGATCTTTTCCAGGTGCGGGCGGAAGTGAGCAAAGTTGGATTCGGCGCGTGCCTGCACCCAGGCTTCCTGGGCCAGGGTGGTCACCTGCGTGAATTCGGCCACCAAATCCGTGGGCACTTTGGTCTGCTTATCGTAGGCACGCTTGGCTTTGTAGATCAGCCGCGCTTCGTCCGAATCGGGGGGCAGGGTTTCGGCATAGGGGAGCAGATCCTCAATCAATTGCCCTACCTCCGGGGCAGTGGCCTTGAGGTGGATCAGGCGGGAAAGGGTAGCCAGTTGTTCACTGCGTTCCTCGGCACCCGCGGGGGGCATGTAGGTCTGCTGATCCCACGAGAGCACTGCCGCGGCGGCTTGCAGGTCCACCACCTCGGCCATCCGGGTTTTGAGTTGTTGGAGTTTCTCTTCCATGCTTACCTCAGCGTGATAGAACGTGGATCAAGCCACACGCCAGCGCAGGGGCTTGCCCTCCAGGGCGGCGAGCACCTCGGTGGCAATGTCCTCGGCAGCGCGGGTTTGGGCTTCGACCGTTTGGGCGCCGATGTGCGGCGTACAGACGACTTTGGGGTGGGTGACCAGGGCGGTTGCCCCGGGTGGTTCGGTAGCGAAGACGTCTAACCCGGCCCCGGCTACCTTGCCCGAATTGAGCGCCTGGAGCAGGGCCTCTTCGTCAATCACGCCACCGCGCGCGGCGCAGATGATATAGACGCCGTCCTTCATCTTGGCAAAGGCTTCGGCGTTGAGCAGGTTGCGCGTGTTCTCATCCAACGGAACATGTAGGGTGATGATGTCGGCACGGCGGAGCAATTCATCCAGCGAGACCGGCTCGCCCCCGCGCAGGCGGATGGCCTCGGCCGGGAGTAGGGGATCATAGGCAAGAATGTCCATATCGAAGGCTTTGGCGCGGCGGGCCACCTCGGTGCCAATGCGCCCGAAGCCGATCACGCCGAGGGTCTTGCGCCAAAGTTCGCGTCCTTCCAGTTCTTTCTTGATCCACTGACCGGCCTTCATGGTGGCATCGGCGCGCGGAATCTCGCGCACGACCGAAAGCATCAGGCCCAGAGTGAGTTCAGCCACGGCAATGGTGGTAGCAGTCGGTGAGTTGACGACGATGACGTTGTGGGCTTTGGCAGCGTTGAGGTCAATGTTATCCACGCCCACGCCGGCGCGGCCCACAACTTTGAGACGCGGGGCAGCATCGAAGACCGCCGCGGTGACCTTGGTGCGCCCGCGCACGATCAGCGCATCATACTCGGCGACCACCTTAAGCAGGTCTTCAGCGGCGATGCCGGCGCGATTATCCACCTGCGCGGCAGCACGCAGGATGTCCTGGCCATTCTGTTCCAGGCCATCGGTGAGCAGAATCTTCCATTCGGGCATGGCTCATCTCCTTTTGGGTGGGGGTGATTCGTGAGACGGAGTGGGGCATACGCCCCCCTGCGCTATGATTTTACCCCAAAAGGCAGGGGGAGGAAACAATTGCCCTTGAATACCTGAACATCAAACGGGTGGGCAAAATCTCTTGGATGAGGAACAAAACCGCCTGCGCACAGCGAGAGGTAAGCGCTTTGCGATAAAGGCGGTGAACCATTAGAGTAACTCAGGAGGGGCCGGAGGCGCTACTTGAGCGGGAAAGATTAGATGGAGCAAGTTGAGCACCTTATAGGCAATTTCTTCATCAAAGGTATAAAAACCCTCGTAAACCCGGCTATGAGGTTTGTTGGTTTCACCGCTCTTCTCTTCCGCAAGTAAAGTCATGCTGAGCCCTGGCCCATAGGCAACCAAAAACCAATAATTCACCAATGCACTGTTGGATGTATCCACAAAATAGATGTTGGGCCAGGATGGGAGCGCAGCATCCGGCACAGCATAAAGCCATAATCCTGCCACTCTGGTGACAATCTGTTCATAACGTAAGGATTGATTCTTTATGCGAGAGAGATACTGAAAGGAAACGTGAAGTTCAGCTGGGCGCGAAGCCTGAACCGCGGCATCCTCTATCATATGACTAATATGAATCATCGTATCGAGCGAGAAAATATAACGAAATTGCCGGCTTTGCAAATCTTCTTCAGAGATTTGTGAGAAGAGGGTCTCGGCTTGGGGCGAGAATGTAGATAACGCACGCTGAAAGAATTGAATAAACAGGGCAACTGGATCTCGGGCAAGCATCAAACACCTCGGTTTGAATGTGATGATAAAAAGTATAACCGGAGATTGTCTCGAGCCAGAAGGTACGTATAATGTGCAGGGATGTATGTGACGTAACCACCGTCCTCAACTACCCGATCAAGCAAATTGATTACGACTACCTCAGCGAGGATTCGTTTTTAGAGCAGTCGGGCTTTTGGTTTTGACAAACCTTATACAATCTCTATTCAAGCCCGCGTCTGGGATTACAATAAAAACAGGCAATTCTACCTCATCTCTCGGCTCGTGAAAGGTTTTCTATATGAATCGGGATCGTTTACGCCAATGGCTCACCGTTTTGCTCGTTCTAATCACTATCGTCATCAATGGGCTGGCCAATGCCCTGCCCTTCAACAACCTCACCACGGGTGAAATTTCCGACCGCTTCCAGGTCTATTTTGTCCCCGCGGGTTACGTCTTTTCCATTTGGGGGTTGATCTACCTCGGTCTGATCGCCTTTGCCGTCTTTCAGACCCTGCCTGCCCAGCGGGAAAATCCGCGCTTGCGGGCTATCTTCCCCTGGTTTGTCCTGGCCAGCCTGGCCAACATCACCTGGCTCTTTATGTGGCATTATGAGCAGTTTGTGTTCACCCTGCCAGCCATGCTAACCCTGCTGATCAGTCTGATTGTCATCTATCTGTGGCTGGGCATCGGGCGTAGTACCGTCTCAACCGCCGAACGCTGGTTGACCCATGCCCCCTTTAGCCTCTACCTGGGCTGGATCAGCGTTGCCACCATTGCTAATGTCACCGATGTGCTCTTCTACCTCGGCTGGAACGGCGGCGGCCTGGCCCCCGAGGTCTGGGCGGTGATCCTGCTGGGCGTGGCCGTCCTGCTGGCGGCGGTCATGGCCTGGACGCGCCGTGATGTCGTTTATCTGCTGGTGCTGGTGTGGGCATTTGCCGGCATTGCGGTCAAGCACAGTGCCACGCCGCTGGTTGCAACTGCGGCTGCAGTGGCTGCGGGCGCGGTCGGCGTGCTGGCGGGGCTCAGCCTGCTGGCATCCCAACGCCGGGCAGCCCAGGCTTCTATCTCAAGGTGAGAGATGAACCATCCCCAAGGCAAAAGTGTTATCGGTATAGGTGAAGATAACGGTATAAAAACGCGTCGGCGGCGCGGGGGCAAAATAAAGATCCCACGTGCCGTTGCCGCGATTTTGGGCAGCTAATTCCCATGTCTGGTTGGTGCAGAAGCGTGCCCAATTGGTATGATTATCACCGGCTAGTAGGATTTGACCCACCTCCCGATGGGGATCTACGCCACGCACCACCAGGTGATAGGCTTCAACTTGACCCAGACCATCTCGCCCCGGGCAACCTCGTCCGACCCCGAAAAAGCCATCTGCACCGCGAAAACTTACACCCAAACGCTGAGATGTGGCTGGCGTCCAATTTGATGTTGGAGGTGGCGCGGCTGTGGATAGGATCACGGAGGGTGTGGAGGTCGTCTGTGCTGCAAAGAGCGTGGCGGATGGGGGCTGGAGATGACGTTCTACGGAAATCTCCAATAAACGCAGATTCAACGCCGTGTGGGGTGAAAGAAGGGCAACCAGAAGTGCTCCCAAACACAAGCCGGTCAACGCCACACCGCCCAGGGCGATTATCATTAGCAGATAAACATTGAGACGGGAACGCGATTCCATGGGCTTCTTTCCTTATGAGCATTTCGTGGAGGACTACGGGGCCATTAAGCGCTGGAAGACCGCTTGCGCCCATTCCCAGAGGGCTTTTTGGGTGTTGGCATCAGCAGCATGCGCGCCGCGTCCGTTGAACGCCAACTGAAAGGCAAAACCATCCGCATAAGGCTCCTCAAAGGCCTGACTTAGGGGCTGCAACCCATCCACCCATCCGTAGAGCGTTTCCAGTTCCCCTGCCGTCAAGCGCTGGCGTGTGATCAGCGTTGGGGCAGACTGGGAATTGCGGCAGTCGCAGACCTCGGCCCAGCCCGATTCGTAGACGCGCAGGATCTGGCACAGGCCGGCAATGCCCCCACTGCGCTGCCACGAAAGCACCAGCCCCAGCCCACCTTCAAACTCTACATTTTGCGCCGCCGCGACCAGAGCTGCCACCCAAGCCGCCAAGCTGCGCTGCTCGGCGGGGGCGGCCGTCTGCGGTCCTTTACCGGCCAGGCTAACCCACCCCAGCGCCGTCTCGGCCTCAAACGGCGCGTAGGTTTGCACCCACTGGCTCAATTCAGCAGCTTGCTCGGGCGACGTAAAGGCCCAATGCTGTGCCGCCGCCCCACATGTCCCGTAGGTCAGCCCCTGCAGGTTAACCTCAGCGCTCAGGCAGGCGTTCTCACTCTGCCGCCGCCAGCGCACCAGGGGTTGAGCACTGCCGCGGGGTAGGGACTCGACCAGGCGGATCGTGTTGCCATTCTGGTTGGTATGCAGAGTGTAACGGGTGCCTTTCACATCTAGGATGATTCGGTAGCCCGGCGTGAGCACCTGGGCACACATTTCATCCGGGCGGGCAGCGCCCAAGCAAGCATCTGGCCAGGTCACCTCTTCGGCGCCCACCACTGTGATCGCCATCGGATCAGAGAGGCCAAGGTGCTCAGCCAGGTAGCGCCGTGCGGCTTCCACCGCCGGTAAATCGGCGGGAGAGGGTGTGGCTTGCCAATCTTCAGCACGCACCTGATCGCCCTCCAAACTGGTGCGGTAGGTAACGGTTCGTCCTTCGGCCTCCAAGACCACGCGGAACCCCTCCACGATCATCTCGGCGCAGGCCTCATTGGGTGCGGGTAAGCCCAGGCAGGCATCCGGCCACTGGGCCGGCTCAATATGCAGGATAGAAACAGCCTCAGTGGAAAGCCCCAGGCGTGCAGCCAGGTCGGCCTGGGCCGCCGCAGCGGCACGCAACGCGGTCGGTTCCAGTGGCGTCGCGGCGTTCGTCGGCGTGGCCAAGCCGTTGGGCAAGGGGGTTTTGACATCCGGGGTAGGGGTCAGTGCCAGGGGTTGGCAAGCCGATAGTCCTAGGAGTAACACCCCTAATCCCAGACTCAGCCATTTGGTCCACGACATTTTCCTCTCCTCTCTGTGATCATGATTGGATAGATAAGGCTATGATTTGGACGTCCGCTGCTGCAGAGAAGTTCCCCCTTAGGTCAGCGCAAGAAGAGAATACCCCCCAAACCGGCCGCCACCAACACTAATGGCGCCGGTACGTTGAGCAGGTAAGCAATTAGGCTACCACCGGCGATGGCGATAGACACCCAGTTAATCGAAGCCGTGGCTTCTCCCTGGAAGACTTTCCAGGCCACTAACACCATCAGCACGGCCACTGCTGGCGCTAATCCACGCACAAAGCCACCCACCCAGGCTTCACCACTCAGCCAGCGTAAAGCCGAGGCCACCGCCAACATCAGCAGGGTGGGCGGCAAGATCGAACCAACCAAAGCCACCAGCGCGCCAGGCAAGCCACCCACGCTGTAACCGACAAACATGGCCAGTTGCAGCGCATCACTGCCGGGCAGCACGCTGGAAAAGCCCACCGCCTCCACAAACTGCGCCTCGGTCATCAATTTGCCTTCAACAGCCTCTTTATACAGCAATCCCACCGAGGCCGGCCCGGAAGTAGTCAACAGGTTGACCTTGAGAAACATCCAGAAAAGCGGCCAGAGGTTATTCACGGCACCGTCCTTTCTACGGTTACCTACAGGTGGCATAAAACGGGGAGAACAACAGAATTTAACCGGTAACGTGCCCAGAATGCGCTTTCTAATGTAGAATTATAAAAGAGGACGGCAAATGGGCAAATCTGAAATGACCCCCGGCCAGGAAGAACGCCTACGGGTGCTGGAGTTAGTCTCCCAGGGGAAGATCAGCGCGGAGGAAGGTGCGCGCCTGATCGAGGCGCTGGAGCGCGTTGAGACGACACCACCGCCAACCGCCAAGCCACCGACTTTACAACCGGCCAGCCCGCGTTGGCTGCGAGTTTGCATTACCAATCTGCACAGCGGGCGCACGCTGGTTAACATGCGGCTGCCAGTCTCGGTGCTGGAAGCCGGGCTCCGCCTCGGTGCCCGCTTGGGGCCCTCCCTGACAGCCGACCAGCAGGCACATATCTTACGCGCCGTGCGCGCCGGCTACTCCGGCTTGATCTTGGATGTGCGCGATGAGGAAGCGGGTGAGCGGGTGGAAATCCTGCTTGAATAATCAAGCCCCGGGCGCAATCTCCACGGCTTCGACCGTGACGTTGGGGAAGAACTGCCTGACCGTACCCTCAACCCATCCTTTGAGCGTCACTGGCGAAAGGGGGCAGCCCAGACACGCTCCACCCAGTCGCACCTGCACCACGTTGCCATCGAATGCCACAAAGTCCACCGATCCGCCGTGATAGGTCTCGATATACGCGCTGAGTTGCTCGATCAGCGCTCGAATCTGCTCTTCGGTACTAAACCGGGGTGCTTGATCGCCCATTCTTAATCCTCCGCAGACACTCGCCCTTAAGATCCATCCCACGTCCAATCATATTTAACACGTCACCGCGTAAATTGTCCAGCCGTTGGTGAATCAAACCGGCTAATCGCTCCATCAGGATCGCACCGGTATCGGGAAAGTACTCACACAGGTGCTGGAGTTGTTCACCGCGGATGCGCAGTACCTGGCTTTCCCGGACGGCAACCGCCGATGAGGTGTAGGTAGAGCGCCCCAATGCCGCCGACCAACCGAAGACCCCACCCGGCAGAATATGCGCGACCACCAGAGCCGGGCCATCGTACGGCTTATAGTGAATGGTGACCTCACCACGGAAGAGGATGTAGAAGAACTCTGCCCGCGTGCCCTGAGCAAAGATCTCGGTCTCTGCCGCGTAGGTGTGCTCTTCCATCAGCGTGAGCAAATGGTCCACCTGCTCGGCGCTGAAACCCTGAAAAAGGGGAAACGTCAACAGTTCCGGTCTGGACATTGACTTTATGTTAAAACAAAGCCCTGCCGCGGTTGAAGTGGCAAATGTCATCTTCTACAGGATGAAACTTCACCCCTCGGCAGGGAAAGGCGTCATCACCGCATAATGTCTTGGTCGCCCCGATGCGGAACCGGGTTTTATCCCAGCGCCTGATGCAAGGCCCGCAGGGCTTGCGCGGCGGTTTCTGCTGCGGCTAATTGCTCCAAGAGGCCGGGGGATTGTAGCAGTTCAACCACTTGCTGGATGAGTTCGACCTGCTTCTCGTGTTCCTTGATCGCCAGCAGGATGATGACGCGCACATCCAGGCTCACTGAACCATCCGTGCCCATCTGGCCGAAGCGAACCGGGGTTTTCAGCGTGCCGATGGCGACCGCGGTTTGACGCACGTGCTCCGGATCGGCATGAGGTAGGGCACTGGCCAAGGGCCGAGTGGGCAGGCCGGTGGGGAAGACCTGTTCGCGTTCCCACACATCCCGCGCAAATTCGGGCTCCACATGCCCGGTCTGCACCAATGCTGCAACCAGGCGCTCCAGCGCCTCGCGCGCATCCCGAGCTTCCAGGTTCAAGATCAGGTGTTCGGGGCGTAACAGATCCTTAAGCCGATGCTGCATGAGATGAAACCTCGGCAATAGCATCTCGCAGGCGTTGCAGGTTATCCGATACGGCGTTGTCCTTGAAAAGCGCCCGCCCAATCACCAGGGTATGGGCACCAGCGGCCACCACTTGGTGCAGATTCTGGGCGTTAATCCCGCCATCCACCACCCATTCCACATCCTCCAGACCGGGCTGCTGCTTGCCTTGGCGCACCTTTGCCACCACGTCCGGCAGGAAGGGGCAGTCGGGCCCTTCAGGTTCGCTGGTCAAGATGAGGACAAACTCCAAGTAAGGGCGCAGATAGGCCAGATCCGGCAGGGGGGTAGCCGGGTTGAGTGCAATGCCGGCCCGGGCGCCGGCTTCGACGATCTGGCGCAACGTGCGCCGTGGGTACGGACAGGCTTCATAATGCACGGAGATGCGGTTGGCGCCCATGCGTACCAGGTCAGGGATCAGCCATTCGGGGTTGACCATCATCAGGTGCACGTCAAAGGGCAGCGGCGTCAGGGAGCGCAGGTCGGCGATGAGTTTGGTGCCCAAGGTCATTACCGGGACAAACACCCCATCTTCGATATCGAAGTGAAGGTAGTCCACCCCGGCAGCGGTGAGGGCATGCACCACCTCTCCCAATCGGTCTAAAGGCGCCGCGGCCAAGGAAGCCGAAATCTTGATTGGCGTCATGTCGGTCGGATCATCCTCACTTTGTTCATGATGGCTTTGACCCGTTCCACGTCCACCGCGTTCCAGGTATAACCGTCTACTTTGAATGCCGAGCCGATGACTGCCCCATCGGCAACCGCCAATTGCTCGGCCACGTTCTCCAGGTTGACACCCGTGTTGGCAAAGACTGGGGTGTGGGGTACAGCCTCTTTGACGATTTTCAGGGTCTGGGTGGAAACTTCGCTTCCGGCGGTCAGGCCGGAGACGCACAGGGCATCCGGGCGGGTGTTGAATACGGTCGAGCGGGCGATATCGGCAATGTGGCGCTGGCCGAGATAAGCGGCGGATTCGGGAACGATATTGAAAAAGAGACGCACATTTTGAGCCCCAATATGATGCTGATGACGGATCACCGCGCCGGGATTGGTGTTCCACAGCCCGAAATCCGAGCCATAGACGCCGGTGAACACCTCACGCACAAACTGCGCCCCGGTTGCCACGGCGAGATCCAGCGAAGCCCGTGCATCCCACAAGACATTGACGCCGAAGGGAACGTGCACGTGGGGTTTAAGTTGGGCAATCACCGCCGCCATGCACGCCACGGTTACCGCCTCAACCTGGGTCAAATAGGGCAGGCTGAATTCATTGGAGAACAAGATGGCATCCACACCCCCCATTTGTAAAGCCTGCACATCGGCCAGGGCACACTCATAGACCCAATCCAGGCCCTTGTGAACGTCGTATTGCGGGTCGCCGGGCAGAGCCCGTAGGTGGCACATGCCAATAATCGGCTTAGAGACGCCGAAGAGTTCTCTAATCCATGGTTCCATGCGTCGCCTCCTCAATCCAGGGTTCGTGGTGATGCGGACATTGCGTTTCCCTTCTTGATTTGGTCACCCCCGTGAAAGGTCCAGGGCAGGTGAGAATTCATGAGCCACGGCGGTGAGCAGACGGATAGCATGAGCGATATCCGCTTCGTGGCACATCTGGGCCGCGGAATGGGTGTATCGTTGAGGGATTGAGAGCCCCGCAATGACATAACCGCGCTCACCCAGGTAGAGTTGAAAGGCGGGATCGGTAATGACGCCCACGATGACCTCGCGCTGAGTGGGAATGCCCAGTTCCTGCGCCACGTTTTCGATAAACCGGCGCAGTTTGGGGGATGAGAACAGCCCGCCCAAGGTACCCCGCCCGTGAAAATCCATCATCTTTACCGCCGGCCCTTGGCGCATGGCGACCGGATGAAGTGGGCTTTCGGCCGGCGTATCTACCGCCACGGTGATATCCACCGAGATAATCGCGTCGGGTCGGGTGGCATTAACCACCGGGAGCGAGCCGCGAATGCTGAATTCCTCTAAGACGGTAAAGGCAAAGACCAGGGTGCAAGGTGGGCGCTGAGCCTGAAAATGCCTGAGCAGTTCCAGCAAAACAAACACCCCCACCCGGTTATCCAACGCTTTAGCGCAGACCATGCCGTCGCCAAAGCGGTTGAAGTTGGGCGCGTAGGTCACCGTATCGCCGACGCGGATGCCCAGGGCTTCCACCGCCGCGCGGCTGGACACCCCCACATCAATGAACATCTCGTGCACCGAAAGCACGCGGTATTTTTCGTCCGCACCGGTCACGTGATGCGATTTGGCACCGATATAGCCAGGGATACGGCGCCCATCTTCCGTCTTGATCTCCACCCGCTGTCCCAGAAGCGATTTTTCCGGCATGCCCCCGATGCGCTCAATGAGCAGAAAACCCTCTGCAGTAATGTTGCGCACGATCAGTCCCAGTTCATCCAGGTGGGCTTGGAGCATCAGGCGGTAATCAGGATAGGTCGTCCCGCGCAGGATGCCCACGACGTTACCGAGGCGATCCACCCACCACTCATCTACCCAGGGACGAATGGTATCGCGGACAAAAGCGACAATCTCGTCCTCGTGCCCGGACACGGCGTGAAACGCGCACAATTTCTCCAATAAAGGCCAATCGTAATGATCCATACCAAGTTACCTCGAAAGGTACGTGGGGAAGGGCAGGCATCGCCCTTCCCCACCGGTGATAGACTAACTCCCGAAGATCAGGCGGGTGATGGTGGTTAGCACCCAGGCGATCCAGTTGCCGCCAGAAAGACCAGTGATCTGCACCGCACCCTGGGGGATGGTGTACCCAATATCACGGGCGATCTGGGTCAGCAGGGGCGCAAAGGCGCTGGAGATATAGAGCACCATGGTCATGATCAAAATGCCGTAGAGCACCGAGCGGAAGAAGTTCCCCCGCGTCAGCGGCGGCACCATACACACGAAGAACGCCGTTGCGGCCAGGTCGGCGGCGGGCAGAGTAGTGTTGCCAGGTAGGATGGCGGCCAACAGCAGGGTGATCGGGATCAACAGGATACCAGTGGCAATGGTGATGGGGTGCCCGATCAGGATGGCCGAATCCAGACCGACGTAGAACTCTCGCCCGGCGAAGCGCTTCTGCATGAAGGTGCGCGCAGCTTCAGAGACCGGGGTCAGCCCTTCCATGAAGATGGCGATGATACGCGGGATCAGCAGCATCACAGCCGCCATTTGCACTGCCAGCATCAGGACTTTACCCAACACCTCGTTGAAGGTCATCCCAGCCGGATTAATGCCGTAAGCCAGGATGCCGAACAGCAAGCCCAGAATAGCCCCCATAATGATCGGCTGGCCGAAAATGCCCAGGCGTTTCTGCAGGGTCTCCGAGTCCCAATAGACATCGCGCAAGCCGGGGATCTTCTCCACGATCCAGTTGAAGATTTTGATGATTGGCACCGAGGTAATCGCCCAACCCTGGGGGATGGAGATGCCCGGCAGTTTAAAGAAGCCTTGCACGTCCTTAGCTACCCAGTCGGCGATCAATAGGGCTACCACGGCGTGGATGGCGGCGGCAATTAGACCCAGCAACAGATTGCCTCCACTGACCAGGTAAACCAGCGAACCGGTGAAGGCATAGTGCCAGTAGTTCCACATGTCCACGTTGAGCGTCTTGGTCCAATTGAGCAGGAGCATGATCAGGTTGACCCCCAGGGCGACGATAAAGACCAAAGAGCCGACCGCGGTGCCGAAGGCGATGGCTGCCGCCACACCCCACCCCACATCCAGCGAGGTCAGTTGCAGCCCGGTGGACTTAACCAGCGCATCGGTGGCCGGGCCCAACGCCTGGAATAAAAGGTTGATCACCAAGCCCAGGCCGATGAAGCCCACCCCGATCGTAAGCGAGGAGACGAACGCCCGGCTGAGTTTTTGCCCCAAGATGAGGCTCAGAATGAAGATAACAATCGGCAGCATGACCGGCGAACCCAGGCCGGTTAGAAAATCGAAAATTGATTTGATCGCTTCCATCTTTCGTTACTCCTTTCTTCCTCCCGCTTTTGTCACATCTGATGAAACCATGGGAATTAGGATTTTTGTCGCAGAATTTGTTCGATCTTATCCACCACCTCCTTTACGCCAAATCCGGTTAAGAAAGGAATGCCATCCACCACTGGGATGTCCACATCGAAAGGCACCTGAGCGGTTGCCACAATCACATCGGCATTCAGGGTCATTCCAGGCAGATCCTGAACGCGGTACTGCACAGTTTGCACCTCCAGACCGCGTTCAGCCAATAATTCCTTGATCTTAAGGGCCACATGGGTTGAGGTTGCGATGGCCGTACCACAGGCCACTAGGATGGTATAGGTTTTGGGTGCGGTCATCATGGGTTACGCTCCGCCGAAAAGATCACGAAAAGTTAGTTCAAACATCCAGATGTCGTATTCGTAGGCATCGTCAAAAGGTGGGGGAACGACAGCCAAGAGGCGGAACTTTTTGCTGGCTAGTTGTGCTTCAAAGCGGGTGGGCACGTTTCCTGGGTTGCCAAACTGAGAGTGGACGATCACAGTTTCGGCGTTCTCGGCATCTTTGAGCCATTCGAGCAACGCCTCGGTCTCCGCTGTGATCGAGCCGGGTTCGCAGATCCCCACGATAAACGTATCCCCGCCTTGCGCCAGCACATCTACAGTGAAGGTATGCCCATTCAAGCGCACCCGAGGCAGGATAAAGACCTGCTCGGCGCCCTGGTTAAAAAGCGCCCGCGCAACGTAAAAGCGGAAAATATGACGTAAATGAGCGTCCTCATGGGCGGGTTTGAGGATATCACTGCGGAACGCCATGTAGGTTTTGGTGTGCTCGGGCAAAACCCGCATGGGTTCATGGGTGGGATCAAGGGTGAGGTTCATCATGGCTCTCCGTTTAGAGAGCGGGGGCGGCGTGGGCGATAACGACCTTAATACCCGCTTGCTGTAGGGCTTCGACGATCTCGGGGGAGACTTTGTCGTCGGTGATGATGCAATCTATGGCTGTGAGGGGGGCAATTGAGACAAACGCCGTGACGCCGAATTTGCTGCTATCGGCAACCACGATCTTCTCGCGCGCCGTGCGCAGGAGAACTTTTTTGATTTGGGTGTCTTCAAAGTTATATTCGGTCAACCCATCGTCGAGGCTAATCCCGCCGACGCCGATAAAGGCTTTATCCACATGCAATTCGTGATAAATCCGTTCGGCGATGGCCCCGATCATCGAAAGTTCACGCGGGCGCACGATCCCGCCAGTCAAGATCAGGCGTGCATCCACCTCCAGCGAGAGATGATTGACTACGGCATTGGCGATTTGCAGGCATGAGGTCACAATGGTGAGATTGCGTTTGGTTTTTAAGTGCGGCACAATTTCCAGCGTGGTGCTGCCCACATCCAGGGCGATGCTGTCGCCATCGAAAATGAGATCAGCAGCGGCGCGTCCTATGGCTTGCTTGGCGGCTTGATTCTTGGTTACGCGGGTGCTGAAAGGGGGTTCGTAACTGCGCCCCAGGTTGGCAACCGCACCACCGTGCACACGGCGCACCAAGCCCTGCCGATCCAGTTCATTCAGGTCGCGGCGGGCAGTCATCTCGGAGATGTTGAAGAGGTTAGCAATCTCGGTAATCGAGATGCTGCCCTTCTCCAACACCATCTCCACGATTTTAGCCTGGCGCTCTGCCGTATTCACCGCTCACTCCATTAATGTTTGAATTTGTTTATATGATACAAAATTTATGTTCGAATGTCAACAAGTTTAACACCCAATTTTCCCCTTGACATGGGGGTTTTCTAGGTGTAAAATTTTCACAAACCAGTCTGTATTACAAACTAATACGTGAGGATTTATGACCTCCCCTCAACCCCCACTGAATGAGTGGTTGCGCCGTCCCCAGCGCTACTGGTACGCCGATGGCCTGGCCGAGATGGCCGTGGGCGGTATCTTCCTGCTGGTAGCACTGACCAGCTTGGCAGCCGGGCTGTTGCCGCCCGGGCCATGGCAAAATCTGACCCCGGCCATCTTACAGGCCTTGGTGATCATCGGTGGCGTCCTCGGCGCACGCGTTCTGGTGCGCACCCTCAAAGAGCGTATCACCTACCCTCGTACCGGCTGGGTGACCTACCGCCGACCTAGCTCCGGCCGCCGCTGGCTGCTGACCAGCACGAGTTTTATCTTAGCCACAGGCTTGGCCCTTCTGATCATCACGCTGGGCAAAACAGTTGGTCAGCGCTGGCTGCCTTTGGTCAGTGGTTTTTTGATTGCATTTGCCACTGCTGCCGGCTGGCGTCTGCGCCTGGCGCGCTTGCTCATTCTCGCCCTTTACATCCTGGGCGTGGGAATCGGCCTGACTCTACTGGCACCCCCCGATCCGTTCGATGCCGTTCTGTTTTTTGGCCTGGTGGGATTGGGTTGGTTGACTTCGGGTGGTTCGGCGCTCTGGACCTATCTGCGCCACACCCATCCATTAGATGAGGACAAGGTAGAGGACGCATGAGCGCACCCTCCCGCTGGCAAGACTTGGATCGCCTGATCCATGAACCGGCGCGTCTGATGATCGTCACCCTGCTCTACGCGGTGGAAGAGGCTGATTTTCTTTACCTCTTACACGAAACCGGCCTGACCAAGGGTAACCTTTCCACCCATCTCAGCAAACTCGAAGAAGCCGGTTATGTGCGCATTACCAAGACATTCCGCGGCAAGATTCCGCGCACCCTGGTTGCGCTCACCCCAGAAGGGCGCCAGGCCTTTGAAACCTATCGCCAGCGCCTCAGCCATCTGATCCATCCCCCGAGACAAGGAGACCCCTGATGTCAGATTATGCCATTCGTACCGAACACCTGACTCGCACTTTTGACTCCCTACGCGCTGTAGATGATCTCACCTTGGAGGTGCCGCACGGGATCATCTTTGGCTTTCTCGGACCCAACGGTGCCGGGAAGACCACCACCATCCGCCTTTTGCTGGGCTTACTGCCACCCAGTGCCGGCACAGCCTGCGTCCTGGGGTACGATGTGATCACCCAGGCTGATGCCATCCGTGCCCGTTGTGGGGCCTTATTGGAACATCCTGGTCTCTACGAACGCCTAAGCGCTGAAGACAATCTGGAATTCTTTGCCCGCGTGGCGCGCCTGCCCCGCAGCGAGCGCCAGGCACGCATCCGTCAACTGCTCATCGAGATGGGCTTGTGGGAACGCCGCCGCGAGACGGTCGCAACCTGGAGCCGCGGGATGAAGCAGAAACTGGCAATTGCCCGCACCCTGCTCCACCGCCCGGATTTACTGTTCCTGGATGAACCTACGGCCGGGTTAGATGCCGTTTCGGCGGCGGCACTGCGCGAAGACCTGGCCAACCTGGCGCATCAGGAAGGGATCACCATCTTCCTCACTACCCACAATCTCAGCGAAGCGGAGAAACTCTGCCAGCAGGTGGCCGTCATTCGCTCTGGACGCCTGCTAGCAGTTGGCAGTCCGCACGAGCTCCAGAAACGCCGTGGCGAGCAGGTGCGTCTGGTGGTGGGTGGGCTTTCGGACGCTGTGCTGGATGGCTTGCGCCTTTCCTTTGGGGTTGAAGTTATCCATGCCTCCCCTAAAAATGGGCACTTGGTGCTCAACCTGGGCACGCAGACGTCCGTTGCCCCGCTGGTCACCTACCTAGTGCAGCACGGAGTAGCTGTGGAAGAGGTTCAGCGCGAACGCGCCAGTTTAGAAGAAGTCTTTTTGAGTCTGGTTCAGGAGAACAACCATGTGGCATGATTTACAAACCATGATTTGGAAAGAATGGAAGGAACTTTTTACCTCTCGTAGTACCGGGCGGGGCACCTTACTCTCCACTCTGATCATTCTCTTTGTCCTGGGGGTGTTCATGCCTTTACAGGTAGGTGAGGGGTGGTTTACCCAACCACTCACTGTAGTGATATGGGCCTGGATGCCCATTTTCCTCACGCTAGGGATGGTCACCGATTCCTTCGCCGGTGAGCGCGAGCGCCACACACTGGAAACCCTGCTGGCGACCCGCCTGCCCGATCTTGCCATTCTGTTGGGGAAGATTTTATCCGCCGTGCTTTACGGCTGGGGGGTGGCCATACTCAGCCTGCTACTGGCGGCGCTGACCCTCAACCTCAGTTTGAAAGGCGGTCCTTACTTCTATACGCCCGAATTTTTCGCCGCGGCGGTGGGGTTCAGCTTGCTCAACACGGTGTTGTTCGCGGCGCTCGGAGTGCTGGCATCGCTGCGCGCGGCAACAGCCCGCCAGGCTTATCAGCGCTTGAGCCTGATCCTGCTGGGGTTTTACTTCCTACCGTTCATAATCCAGTTTCTCCCCACCAGCCTACGGGCGCGCATTCTTGAAGCCCTGATGGGCCTGGATTGGCGGGGAATGATGCTGATACTGGGCGGGGTGTTGGTGGTGCTGGATGTGGGAGTATTGGGGGTGTGCGTCCGGCGCTTCCAGCGCTCGCGCCTGCTGCTGGATTAGGTGTAGCCAGTTCCACACGTTCGCCCAGACCTTTTTGGGAGATGCCTAAAAAGAGGAACTCGCCTTCGGCATCTGCAGCACTGCATTAGTTCTATGCATTAGTTCTATATTGAACCATGATCCCAGTTTTATGGGTATTCACGGTTGGTTATGCCCCTCGTGGTGTGGAGTTTTTCCCCTGCCACTTTGGGCGTGGCTTGCACCTGCATTGACACGCCGCCCAGAATCGGTATAATAAAAGATGC
>NZ_JBWGPQ010000040.1:0-22331 GCF_056331585.1 Thermanaerothrix sp. | reverse complement strand
GTTATTGGAATATGATATTGACATATGTCAATAAACATGTTATGATTGGAAATATTATTCAGGGGGTTACCGTTAGGTTTATTCGGTATAGACGTGGTTATACGTGGCTTTCCCCGGCTCTAAAATGCATTGAAATCTGCTCCGTAAAGATTTTGAGAGGAGGTGATGCGTTTCAGAAGGTTGCTTAAGAGACGAGATTTTGGTCACCATCATCCGTTCAATTACTCCCATCCAGACTTTTGATTTGAAAGGAGAAGAAGGACATGAGAAAGGCAATCTCGTTTGTGTCGTTTTTGGTTCTCTTGACCCTGGTTCTGGCTGCATGCGCGCCTGCTGCTACCCCGGCGCCCAGTGAACCCCAGGTGGTGGAAAAAACCGTGGTGGTAGAGAAGACGGTGGTCGTTAGAGAGACCGCTGAAAAGAAAATCACCATTGGTTATGGGGCGCCTGAGCTATCGGGTGGCCAAGGTGTGATCATGAACGGCATGGTCAAGGGCGCCGAGAGTAAAAACTGGGCTGTTGTGACCACCAATGCTAACTTTGATGCCTCGGCTCAAGCCAATCAGATTGACTACTTCATCTCGCTGGGTGTAGATGCCATTGTTGTGGTCCCCGTGGATAGCCAGGCGATTTGTGCCTCAGTTCAGAAAGCCAAGGACGCCGGGATTCCATTCTTCACCATTGACCGTGCGCCCATCGGGTGCGAAATTAACATGACGGTTCAGTCGGATAACTACATGGCCGGTAAGCAGTCCGGTGAGGCGATGGTCAAATTGCTCACCGAAAAATACGGCGAACCCAAAGGCACCGTTTTGGAACTGCAGGGCGATCTGGGGCAGAATGTGGCCCAATTGCGCGGTGCAGGCTTCAACGATGTGATCAAAAACTATCCCAACATCAAGGTTATCGCTAAACCAACGGAGTGGAAGGCCGAAAAGTTCTCGCAGGCTACTCTGGACGTGGTTTCCAGCGAACAGATTGACGGCATTTACATGCATTCCGATTGTGTGGGTGTGAAGGTTGTCCTCTCAGCGCTGGAACAACTGGGCAAGAAGTTCAAGGCCGGTGAGCCAGGCCATATTTTCCTGACCGGCGTAGACGCCTGCCCCGACATGCTTCAGGCTATTCGTGACGGTTATGCTGATCAGGCCTCCAGCCAGCCGCTTCCCGACTTTGGGGTTGTGATCGCCGATTACATTGAGAAGACCCTCAAGGGCGAGCCCATCACGGAAGGTGAAGTGGTCAAAGAAGGCGCTTTGTGGTCACCGGCGCGGATTGTAAAAGCGGATACGGGTTTCATGATGAACCTGGCCACCACAAGCGTGACCAAAGAGAATGCATCGGACCCGGCTTTGTGGGGAAACCAAGCCAAGTAATCACTCCTGAGGGCGGGTGTGCTATGGGCGGCAGCTATTGCCGCCCATAGCCACCAAAAACATTGTAGCAGAGTTGTGCAGTCTGTCAAAGAGGTTCAGCCGATGAACAAAGAAAAGATCAATAGCGTTTTCTTGTTTATGGTGGACAACTTGATCTGGGTTCTTGTCGTCATTGCCTTAGTAGTGTTCTCATTAATTTCGAAGAGCTTTTTCACCCCCTATAACTTGGTCAATATTCTTTCTCGGGTTGCCCCGCTGGGGTTACTTGTGATCGGCCAGTCGTTTACCCTGATCACGGCAAATTTTGATTTATCTTCAGAATCCATTATGGGCTTCACGGCAATGGTGGCGGCGCTTTTGTTGGCCAGTCAAAAGAATGGTGGGCTTGGATTAGAACTTAACCCCTACCTGGGAATATTCATCATGTTGTTAGTGGGGGCATTGATTGGGGCGTTCAATGGTGTCTTTATCACCCGTTTGGGCATGAATAATTTCATCATGACAGTGGCGATGCTAATGATCCTAAGAGGAGCCACATACGCCATTTCTCCCGGTAAAAGTGTCAATTTTCTTCCCCCCGAATTTAACTGGTTGGGAGGTGGCTCTCTTTTCAGAATCCCTCTGGAGAACGGAAAATTTTTAGCCATCCCGGTTTCAATGTTCTTTGTGATTGTGGCTTTTCTCTGTGCCTATCTGGTCACAAAATATACCCGCTTTGGGCGGGATATGTATGCGGTGGGATCTAATCGTCAGGCCGCAGAGGCGGCGGGGATTGATTCCAAACGCGTGATCACGCTGGTTTATGTTGCCAGTGGGCTTTGTGCGGCCTTGGCAGGTTTGTTAGATGCTGGTCGTATGGACAGCGCAACCCCTCGCACAGGTGCTGGTTTAATTTTCCCGGTTCAAGCAGCTGCGGTGATTGGCGGCATCAGCCTTTTTGGGGGACGCGGTAATCTGGTAGGTGCGTTTGGTGGGGTATTGCTATGGGGGATCCTTGACACAGGATTGAACATTGCCAAAGTATCACCATTCTGGATTGAGGTGAGTCGAGGTGCGCTTTTGCTCTTTGCGATGTTCATTGATGCGTTAAAGGTGCGGTATTTGCGGCGGGTGGCGATACGCAAGGTTCTGGCGAGTTCCACCATTGGTTTGAAAGATCCACTCCATCAGGTGGAGTGATTCTGATACAGAGGTAAGAGTATGGAAACCGGATCACCAAAAGTTATCCTCGAAATGAAGGGTATATCCAAGACATTTCCGGGGGTGCAGGCTCTAAACAATGTTGATTTGACGGTCTTTGAAGGGGAAATTCATGGCCTAGTGGGCAAGAACGGTGCCGGTAAATCAACGTTGATGGCGATTTTAATGGGGTTACATTCCATGGATAGCGGGGAACTGAGAATTGACGGACGCCTGATCACCAATGTAACCCCACGTAGTGCCTTAGAGGCGGGGATTGCCTATGTGCCTCAGCAGGTTCGTATGATGGATAGTTTGACGGTCGCCGAAAACATCCTGGCCGGTAATTTGCCCGTAAATCGCTTGGGGTTGGTGGATTGGAATGCAGCGTTTCAAGATGCCGAGCAGCGTTTGCGCCAATTGGGACTTGATTTGGATGTTCACCAGAAGGTTGAGGGGCTTGGTGTCGTTGAACAGACCATGCTGGCCATTGCTAAAGCCCTTTTCAGTAAAGCGCGTATCATCATTTTAGATGAACCTACTGCGGCATTGGCGCGGGCGGAGATCGAACGTCTTTTTGGTTTTATACGTTCTCTAAAGAAGATAGGGGTGGCGTTTATTTATATCTCTCATCACTTAGAGGAAGTATTTGAAATTTGTGATCGCGTCACGGTATTACGCAACGGTCAACGAATAGGTACCTATGACGTCAGTTCCCTGGATATTCCGAGTTTGATCCGGCTCATGATCGGCGAAGAGTTGCGCGAATACGAGCGTCAAACCACGCGTCAAGACGATGTTGTGCTTGAGGTTCGGGGATTGACGCGCCGTGGTTATTACGAGGATGTGACCTTCAGGGTTCACAAAGGGGAGGTGGTGGGATTGTCTGGCCTTGCCGGTAGCGGCGCAGCGGCGTTGGGCCGAGCACTCTTCGGGCTTGAGCGGCGTGGGATTGGTGAGGTTTGGGTCAACGGGAAACCCTTTACCGCGCGCGATCCTCGCGAAGCCTTAGATCAGGGACTAGCCTATTTACCTCAAGACCGCTATCGGTTCGGTTTGGTTGGGATTCGACCGGTGCGCGAAAACATCACTTACACCATTTTGCATCAGCTGGTCAACACCTTGCGATTTGTGAGTTTCGTTAAGGAGCGTTCCCTGGTTCAAAGGTATATTGAGGCTTTGGGCATTGTATGTGCATCACTGGAGCAACGGGTTAACTTGTTGAGCGGCGGTAATCAACAGAAGGTTGTGTTTGCCAAATTAGCCGCCACCCGCCCTGCTGTTCTTATCCTCCATGAACCCACGCAGGGAATTGATGTCCGTGCCAAGTTGGACATTTATCATATTGTGGATGAATTAGCATCTCAGGGAATAGGGATCCTAATCATCTCGTCAGAGGTGCGCGAACTGTTAGGGGTGTGTGATCGTATCCTAGTCATGTATAAGGGGCGTATCAGCGCTGAGTTTAAAGTGGATGATCCCCAAGCCACCCCCGAGAATATACTGCTGGCAATTGAAGGAGGCGATGCTCATGACCAGAAGCAAATGGCTTCAGTTTATCCTTGATCAAATGATCTGGTTTATCCTTATATTAGTGGTGATTTTCTTCACCCTTAAGACGGGGGGAAAATTTCTGAGCGGTGTTACTTTAATCAACGTGCTTTTACATGCCAGCGTGTTGGGGGTGTTGACCATCGGACAAACCATTTGTCTTTTGAGCGGAAATTTCGACCTTTCTGCCGAAGGGATTGTTTCGTTGCTCACCGTCCTTGCTGCCTGGCTCATGTTGCCCTATCGTGAAATGACCCTTGCCCAAGCCGGGGGGATCGGCTGGGAACTTTCGCCTTTCATTGTTATTCCGCTGATGCTTATCCTGGGAACTCTGATCGGTTGGATCAACGGGTTGTTGATTACACGGTTGCGCATGAATAACTTTATTGTCACTTTGGCCATGCAGTTGTTTTTGCGGGGAATCGCTTATGTGATCAGTCTGGGAGCGATTATGCCGGGCACCCCTAAGGAATTTAACTGGTTGGGGGGCGGACGAATCGGAGCGATTCCAGTATCGGTTGTGGTTACCCTTCTTCTATTCCTAGTTTTTGAATTTTTCGTTCGATACACCCGATTTGGTCGCGAACTTTATGCCGTTGGAGCAAATCGCGATGCTGCCCGCGCCTCTGGATTTAAGCCCGAGCGCACTATTACGCAGGCCTATATGATTGGCGGCTTCATGGCGGGTTTGGCGTCCTGGATGCTTCTGGGGCGGTTAGAGGTTTCAACCCCAACACTAGGTCAGGGGATGACCCTTGAAACAGTCGCCTCGGCGGTCATTGGTGGTGTTGCGCTCTCAGGTGGCGCCGGGAGCATTGTGGGAGCATTTTCTGGAGTTCTGCTGCTCTCCATCGTAGATACCGGATTAAATATTATGGAGGTTGATCCTTTCTGGATCACAGGTGTGCGCGGTTTAATCATCCTTGTAGCATTACTGCTCGAGGTTCAAAAGGCACGCATTCGTTTAGGCCCTGTGCCTGGAAGGGCGAAATCACCATTCGCACAATCCTGAAGAATGTCTCCGCATCCTCCTTTCTCCTTTGCGGAACGGTGGGCTTATATGCTCACCGTTCCGCTCTTGTTGTCTTGAGGGACTCCTAAAGACCTTCAAAAGGTGAATTCTTCCCCTCAAAAGGATTTTGAAAATTATAGAGGGGCAGGTCGGGAACATGTACTTGATCCGGCAGGCTTATCACCCATCGCACGGCTTGAGCAACGACCTCGGGTGGGATCATCCTCGCGATAACTTCGGGGGTTAAATTGGCAGGAACCTCTCGCCACCAAGGCGTATTGGTAGCTGCTGGGGATATTAAGTGAACGTGGATATTGTAGCGACGAAGTTCCTCCGAAAGCGCAGCGGTTAATCCTTCCAAGCCCCATTTGGCGGCGCAATAGGCAGCTCGGTTATCCTCGCCAACTTTTCCTGCTCGTGAACCGATATTAACAATGCGTCCGTATCCCTGCCGTTTCATCTGGGGAACAACCGCGCGGGTGCAAAGAAAAGCAGCTTTAAGCGTGGTATCCAGGGTTTGATCCCAAAACTCTTCTGTGGTGTCTTCCAGGCTGGCGGGTGGGCCCCAGAACGCAGAGTTGACCAAGATGTCAATCTGACCAAAACGCTTGAGGGTTTCATTAACCATGTCATTTACGGCGGAGGCCTCTCGGATATCTGCAGAAAACCAGGTTGCGATGCCTCCCTTTGCGGTTATTTCTTTAGCCACGGCTTCTAGTTTCTGCTCGGAACGCCCCACTAACATGGTTCTGGCCCCGGCGCTGGCCAATTCTACTGCAATGCACTGGCCAATACCGCCACTTGCTCCGGTAATGATGGCGACTTTATGTTTCAATTCCATCGCTCCCTCCAATAATGGGTTGGGTTATGACTTTTCCAGAAGTAGGCGAGCCAAAGCTTCATCCACAAAAAGATGGGTGATTAATCCGGTGCGTAATGCAGCCGCAACGGCACGCCCTTTTTCAACGCCGCCCGCAGCGGCGATGACGTTTTTGGTGCTTCTCAATTGCTCAACGCTGATCCCAATCAAGCGGTCTTTAAATTCCTGAGACAACACGTGCCCATCCTGATCAAAATAGTGGGCACAGATGTTTCCTACGGCTTTTTGTCGTATTAATTCCGAGAGGTTTTCCTGCCCAATATAAACCACTTGGCCTTCGATCAAGGGAATGGGGCCAATTCCCACACATGCGTAGGTTAAGCGGTTCCAGCGGGAAATGACCTCCTGAGTGGTGATATCTGCCATGAGGGCATCACGCAGGGCTTTTGATCCCACCAGTAGAGGAACTAAAAGAAAGTACGGAGTCGCATTGAAGGCGCGAGCCGCCTGTAACACAATCTGGTTGAGTTGGGTATAACTTCCAGTAGAACTACTCTCTCCCAGCAAGGGAACAATTTCAATTTGGCGTGGACGGCTGGGGGCCAAAAGGTTAACCACTTCCATAATCGTGCGTCCCCAGTCTAAACCCAGGACGTCACCGTCTTGCAAAATGCGATCGAGGTATTGTGCTACGGCATTACCCAATGCGCGACGTGTCAAGACATTCGAAAGGTGGGCGCTAGATACCACTTCGGCGTAGCGCAAATGATAGCGTTCTTGTAATTGGAGCGCGAGATTTTGGAAAATGTTTTGAGGATCACGAATGGTAATTTGAACAATGCCTTGTTCTCGGGCTTTCTTGAGATAGAGCGCGATTAACGAGCGTGAAACGTTCAGGCGATCGGCAATTTCCTGTTGAGAAAGATTTTCTTCATAGTAGAGGTGGGCAACCTCGACAAGGGTTGCCAACAAATCGGGACGATGGATTGGTCGTTTGTCTTCCATCAAGGACCCTCTTACCTAGGCGCCTAATGCTTCGTGGATTACTCCACTTCGAACAAAGACATCGGCAGCTGCGCCGTAAAGCGCAGAGTTGACAAACGTTTCTCGTTCCAGGCGCAAGTCATGTCGTGCTTCATCAGACATAAGGTGGTATCGGATATGGTGATCAATTCGATCCAGCAACTTGGGGCAGGCCTGAATCACACCTCCACCAAAGACGATCATTTCTAAATCGAGGGCATTGACCAAACCTGAGAGATTAATCGCGATTAGGCGAGCCACTTGCTCGATAATGCGCACGGCAGCAGCGTCGTTCTGGTGATAGGCCTGGATAACCACTTGGGTCGTTACGCGTCCTCCTTGACTGAGCGACGCCATCAGAGGGCTATGACCGGCATCAACTGCTGCCTGACCTGCTCGGGCAATCGCGGGTCCGGCGACAAACGTTTCAAAGCAGCCACGACGGCCACAGCCGCAAGGATAACCTTCTTCGTCCCACGTCATGTGTCCAAACGGTCCGGCGAACCCATGGTAGCCATCGTAGAGCTTGCCATCCAGAAAAAGATAACCCCCATAACCGGTGCCCACAGTGCACCAAGCGAAGAAGCGGGCGTTTCTTGCAACTCCCCACAAGCGCTCCGCCAAGGTCGCTGCTCGTACATCAGTACCCGCGAATACGGGTAGGTAGAAGGCTTTTTGGACCATGGCACCGAACGGTATATTTCGCCAGTGCAGATTGGGCGCTAAAACCGCCTCTCCGGTCTGCTTGTTAACGTTGCCGCATATGCTGAGACCAATACCAATGAGGGGTGAATAGTGATTTCGGGCATCCTCGATAAAGGGCGCGATCAAATTTATCATGCGGTTGGGGTCGGCAACCTTTTTTTCATCAAAAGGAACGGGTATGTTCTGGATTTGTCCATATAAGGTGCCGTTGGAATCAAAGACTCCGAGAGATATCTTGGTGCCCCCGATATCAATTCCGATACAATAAAATGTTTCGTGAGCCATGGGGATGCCCTCGAGCATAGTGGGATCTATCAAACCGGATCAATCCTGTTTCACAAGTTCGGGTTTCCCATTTCTGGAAACAACACGGTACGCAAACCCCTTGCGCGCGACAATGTCATAATCATGCCCTGCACTCAAATGAAACACACCGATAAAGACAAGTAAATCATTGCCGGTATTGACCACGCGATGCGCCCACATGGGAGGAATGTGGGTAATGACGCCAGCCCGCCACGGAATGGCGCGAAACTCTCCCTCTAAGGTATCTAAAAGCAAAAAACCCTCACCTCTCACACAATGGTATACCTCGGGCTGGTCTTCACGTTGGTGCTTGTGGCCCTTAGTCATATAATATTCATTCCCTATGGTACCGGGAAAAATGCGCGTGACGGCCAACGCCATATCTGATTTTGTGGTGGTGAAAGGATAATAGCGTATCTCATAAATAAGAGGGTCATTTTCGCGCAAGATTTGCGCAACAATTGGTTGATTGCTGAACATTGCTTTGAGATCGCTGAGATGGCGGGGGGTTACCTGAGGACACGGCTCGAAGGTGCCGTTCTCCGAGTCAAAATCTAGGCTAATGGGATAGTCCATGGGGTTAAGCATGATGAGTTCTCCTGAGTAAATTTCACAATTTTGAAGGACTAATTTCACGAACTTGGACCGAGGGATATAGTCTTACAACATCCTCAAAATGACACTCACCGGTTTTCTCGGTCAGGACGGCTGCCGCACCAGTGGCAGCCGTCCATCTCAGTGCCTCTGGCCATGGATCGCCGAGCGAAAGTCGCCATGCTAATGCTGCCGAGGTGGCATCGCCCGCGCCGGCAGCGTTGACGGCTTTCTGCCTAGGGGCTTTGGCAAGTAGAGACATTTGGGGGGTTATGGCTAGTATCCCTTCCTCACCACAGGTCACAACCAGGGATGGTAATTTCATCGAAGAACGAATCTCAGAGGCTTGTAATGCCAGTGTTTCCAAAGAGTCTGGGGAAACCCGAAAGGTTTGATTGAATTCTTGCCAATTCATCTTGAGGATCGTAGGCGAGGCTGACAAGGATTGGCGGGCGGGTTCACCAGAACAATCAATCAGCACCGGTTTCCCTGAGCGCTTGGCAGCAAGGGTTAATCGTGCATAAAAGTCAGGGGGGACGCCTTGGGGCAGAGAGCCAGCCAGGATAATCCACCGGGCCGAGTCGAGATAGCGTTCGAAGCGGCTGAAAAGCTCTTCTTGGGCGGATGCTGTAACGGTATACCCACCAGCAATGATATGGCTATGACGACGATGGCTTTGTTCCACAATCACCATGGCTAAGCGGGTTTCCCCCTCCACCCATATCAGATCATGGTGAATCCCATAGTTATCTAGAAGATTAACCAGCGCGTGGCCGTTGCTCCCCGCTACAAACCCCAGGGCTAAGGTTTCTAGATTTAAACCCCTTAAGGCTACGGAAGCATCCAGACCTTTTCCCCCCACACTTTCGAGACTTTTTGATGCCAGCATTCGGGTGCCGGGTATAAAGGCATCAATAAAATACACTCGATCTAAAGCAGAGTTGGGTGTAACGGTTAAATACATGGATATTTCCTTTGGAAAAAACCATCTAATCCAGCCATTTTCTGGCCAGGATACACCATGCATTCCAATCAATTCGTTCCACGGCATCAATCGCCGCCCATAGGTCCTTGGCGGCAACAATGATGCCGTGATATGGGATGAGCACAGCGGCGGCTTGCTGGCGAATGCGCTCTTCTTTACCTCGCAGGCCTGCCACAATATTATTAGCCAATTCCTGGCTGTGGGCCGGGGCAGGGGGGACAACCTCGACAATGCCAAATTTCTGGGTATTTTCGAGCACCGGAGGGATGGGACGAGACATCATACAAAAGGGAAGCACATGAAAAGGGTGAGCATGAATAACAGCTTGGGCTTCAGGAAAGGTTTCGTAGATTGCCAGGTGGGCTTTCCCTTCCCGCGAAAAGAGAGGTTGTTGCTGCCAATAGGTAGGATCAAGGGGACCGCTTAGGATGTCCTCAGGAGAAAGTTGCCAGTGGCGGCGACTCCCGCTGAACTTGGGTGTGATGTAGAGAGTATTGCCGTCGCGGGCGCTAATGTTTCCGCCCGACATATCGGTAAGTCGTCGTTCGAACATTCTGCGCCCCATTTGGGCGATAAGTTCAGGAAGAGAATTCATATTGAGGAAACCTCCCTACGTATTGGGTCTTTTATAAAATTATATCATATTGTCAAATGTTAGTGTCAAAAGTTAAATTTCTGTGATGGAAAATTGGTGATGCGTTGTCTGAAACGATAAGTAATTTGGTTTGACGTCTATTTTATCTTCTTACCCCCAAAGGGATCTGAAATGGGTTCAGGAATTGGGAACAATTCCCTGCGCAGGGTTTTCAGGTGGCAGAAGTATTTTCAGTTCTCATAACGGAAGTGCAGCTCCTGCCCCCACCTCAGGTGCGTGTAAGATGGTTATCTGAATTGAAGTGAATCTTTCTCCTGCTCCCCTGATAAAATCGATTCGTACATTTTGTGTGAAAACTGCTAGTACGTTGTGATCAAAGGGGGGACTCCAATGCGATGAACTTAAGGTGTTATCGTGACGGATAAGTGAGCTTCAATCGTTCATTTGAATTTATCAGTTCCAAAACGCATGATCTCTTCGATTGGCACATAGTCAAAATCAAAGCCCCAGTAGCGAGGACCAAAATAACGCAGAGCCAATTCGGTGCGGAAGAGCGGGTGGGCTTTCGCCCCTATCACAGCCACAGCATCACCCGCTTTGATTTCGGTATTAGTGTAGCCTTCACCAGTTTGGGGATCAGCCAAAATAATCAAATCAGGGCTGAACACATAGGGTTGGTCATCCAGCCAGCACACATGATTTTCGTTTAGGAACCAAACCCTCATCCGTTTTCCGTTAAATGGTTCCTTCCCTTCGATAAGCGTTGTGCCTATCATCATACCTTCTTTGTCTTGCCATTCTTTGCGGGTGACGATACCTTGGAAGAGTAACCATCCATCTAGTACGCGGATGATCTCTGCGATTGGATCTTGACCTGCCTTTACAGCGCGATGAACGGCTTGTCCCAATTCCAAGGCTTGCGTGAGAGTGCCAGGCACAATGGTATCACGGGTCTGTTCGGCGGAGAGTAAGAGATTGGCAAAATACACGACGCCAAAGGCAGCCACTCCCAACATTTTGCCAATGCGTTCTCCCATCTCAATGTTAACAGCCTCTTTTAGGATGAGAATGTTACCCCACCAGTCAACAATTGCAGCAGGATGTGTAGGGATGCCCTTCAAAAAATAGGTGGTTTGCATATCCTGAGGTACAGCACGCCCACTGTAATCTCCATCCACCAGAGGGAGTCCCAAACGGGCTGCGGTTACCAACGGCGCGGGGGTGTTGGAGGCACCGAGTTCCACTGGTACAATCGCACCAATCTTGACCCCCGCATAGGCCTCTAACTCTTGCACAGCAATCTCCGGGGCGCGATAAGCGTAGCGTACGGGGATATTGCGTTTTTTGCCTAAAGCGTAAATCTCTTCCAGGTTGCCGGGGGTGTCCTCTGATATTGATCCCGAGCCGAACGTCGTGCAACTGTATACGTTGTCGAGTAAATCAGATGCATCTATCCACCCGAGGGTGAGTCCTTCATTAAGCGCTTGCGTCAGCATTTCCATACCAGAGGCAGGCGACCCACCACCACCCGTTCCAAGCAGTTTCAAACCGGTGATAAAATCCTCACAATCTTGGAGACTGGTTAACGTCCTCGCTGGCATCTTCATCCCTCCGGGAAAGTGTTAATCCAACCGCCGTCGCATTTCGTCACTGATGGCAAATATCCACTCGTCCAATAATCGCCGTTGACGTTCGTTGTCCATGCTGTTTTCTCGTTCAGCGTCTATCTTCTGCTTGAGGTCTAGCAGGAATTGGTCAGTAAGTAGTCCTTGGTTTTGTAGGATATCCAACAGTCTCCCGGCCGAATCCAGCAATCGGAAAACCCCGTAATCAGCGGGCTCTTCATACAAGCCGCGCGCACTGGTGATCATGTAAGCGATTAGGTGAAAAAACTCTTTTTGCAAATGTTCTGCATTCATGATCTGACCTGATAGGTTTCTTCAAAGAAAATATCTTCCAAGGGCTTTTTGGGCGGTTTCTGGGGAATGAATTTGGGTTTACCGATGGCGATCAGTAATTTTGGCTCTATTTCTGCAGGAAGATTGAGGAGGCGGGCCAACCCTTGGGCATTGAATGAGCCTACTGGACATCCCCCTAGTCCCAACTCGGTAGCAGCCAGCAGGATATTTTGCAGTGCCGCACCTAAGTCGTAGCCAATCGTTTTGTGGATGGCTTCTCGAGAAAAGTCATTATGGCGAAAATCTGCACACAATACGATGATTGCCGCTGGCTTAGATATGATTCCAGGTGCAAGAGATTGAACGGCTAACAGACGCTTGGGATTGCGAATGGCGATGAAAACCCACCGTTGGGCATTACCGGCATTGGGAGCGGCAGCACCTGCTTGAATGAGTCTTATTAAGTCATCATCGCTTATGGGGTCAGATGTGAATGCACGGATACTGCGGCGAGCGTGAATGGCTTCTAAGGTATTCATAGGGTGTATGACGAATTGGTGTTTCTGGCGAATTTTCAGGCAAAATCGGCGTGGAAAGAAAGGAGGTGAATCGATAGGTTAACACATGCCTGAAGTATAGCATAAGGACAATAACCTAATCATAAAAATCGAACGCGTAACCAAAGATTTTGATTATAAGCCCTGAAAATGCACACCGATTTCGATGCTCTTTTTCGGGTGAAAATGACTAGCCAAGAGCATTGACTTTCTAATCTCTTTTTGTTTTAATGCAAGCACTTACAGGTTCTGCTTACCCCCTTCTGGTTTCGAAATCTAAGGTTCATGCCGTAAGGAGACGGTCAGGTTGGTGTTGGTTTTCGTCAAAGTAACCTGAAGAGCCATTATTAAATCCCGTTCATTCCAAAGGAGGAGCAATGAAAAAGCCGTTAATGTTGGTTACAGCCCTAGTCTTGCTTGGTATCTTGTTATCTGCATGTGGGGGTGGGGGTACAGCCTCAAACCAAAAGCCTCTGAAATTTGCCGTTTACGCCCTGAATAGCGAGCCACTCACAAGTTGGGATCCGGCCATCGAATACTCCAACGGCATCCATGTGCACAATAATATGTACGAACAATTATTGCGCTATGATGCCATCAATAAAAAGATTGTCCCACTTCTTGCCGAGTCTTACACAATCTCAGATGATGGACTCACCTGGACGTTCAAATTGCGCCAAGGGGTGAAATTCCAAAATGGTGATCCATTAACCGCCGAGGATGTCAAGTACTCCATTGAGCGTACCATGCAATTAGGTGCCGGTGCGTCTTACATCTGGTCAGCTGTGAATGCGATCAACGTTGTAGATCCGCAAACGGTGGAATTTAAACTATCCTACAAGGCACCGCTTGATTTAATCGCCTCAACCGGTTATGCTGCCTTCATCTACTCGAAGAAGTGTGTTAAAGAAGATAATACCTGGATTGATGAAGCCAAAGGTTGTGGCACCGGGCCTTATATGCTCAAGAGTTCGAAGTGGGGGGATGAAGTCATCCTTGAGAAATATGCTGACTATTGGGGAGGATGGCAGGAAAATAGTTTTGATGTGGTGATTTTCAGAAAAGTGGCTGAGCCTGCGACGCGGCGGCAGATGATTGAAACCGGTGAAGCGACTATTACGGTTGAACTACCCTATACAGACATTGAGGCCCTCAAGAGTAATCCTAATGTGACGGTATACATTGAACCCTCATTCCAGAACCTCATTGCAATGTTCAACACCCAAAAAGCACCCCTTGATAATGTGAACGTACGCCGCGCGTTATCGTATGCGTTCCCTTATGAGCAGGTCATCAAAACGGCTATCGGGGGCTATGGTCGCCAATCTTATGGAATGGTGCCATATGGATTGTGGGGTTGGAGCGACAAACTCCCGCGCTATGAATATAACCTGGATAAGGCCCGCGAATATCTGCAAAAGGCCGGTTATGGCGAGGGCGGTTTTAAACTGTTGCTCACTTATACGGCAGGCAATGAAGCCGAAAAGAGTGCGGCAGAATTGTATAAATCCGAACTCGCAAAGTTAAACATTGATCTTGAAATCCGCGGTATGCCCTGGGATAGCCAATGGGAACTGGCAAAAGGCGCTCCGGAAAACCGGCAGGATATTCTCATGATGTACTGGTGGCCCGATATGCCCAGCCCCTACTCGATGCTTTATAGCACGTTCCATTCAGAGGATGAGCCGCTCTTTAATCTGGCGTATTACAAGAATCCGCAATTTGACCAACTGATTGACACGGCCAACGAAATCACCTCAACTGATTTTGCCAAAGCCGAGCAGATGTTTATTGAAGCGCAACGCATCCTGTTGGATGAGGCCGTTTCGTTATTCATCTATGATCGTGAAGATGTTTGGGTTACGGTGAAGAATCTGCAAGGGTTCAAGTTCAATCCGGCTTACCCAACAGTGGTCTTCTTCCATGAATTGACTATGAAATAGTCACGGAGAGCATAGAGTCGCACTCCTAAAATGGGGGCACAGAATAGGGGGCAGTTCTCCTCTGTTCTGTGCCCATTTAAGCCGGGAAGAGCGTCTTCTGCAAGTGGCGTTGACCGCTCCCGAAACCCTAGGAATGGTGAAGGACAATGAGAAAGTTTATTCTGCGCCGTTTAATGCTCGGAGTAATTGTCATGTTCGGGGTAGCCTTGGTCACTTTTTTCGTGGCGCGGGTGATTCCTTCGGATCCGGCGGCAAAATGGGCCGGCCCACGTGCTACTCCTGAGCAAATTGCCAAGGCACGCTTAGAACTTGGTTTGGATAAGCCCCTAACCGTTCAATTCGGGAAATACTTAATGGACTTGCTCCATGGCAATTTGGGATATTCCTTACGTACACGTCGACCGGTGGCTTTGGAGCTAATGGAAAGCCTACCCGCAACAATCGAATTGGTATTGATTTCAACGTTTGCGGCCGTTTTTGTCGGTATTCCGCTTGGGGTTATTTCGGCCAAGCAAAAAGATCATCTTGTAGATCACCTAAGCCGTTTGTTTTCCATCGGCGCAGTTTCACTGCCGACGTTTTGGATTGGTTTAATCCTACAACTGGTCTTCGCCCGAACGTTCCATTGGTTCCCCATGGGGGGGCAACTAAGTACCGAGATCAAATTGACCATGGAGATCCCGCATGTTACCGGATTTCTCATCCTTGATTCACTTATTACAGGTAACTTCGTGATCTTTTTTGATGCGCTTTGGCACTTGGTTCTCCCTGGAATAACCATTGGTCTATATCCGGTGGGCTTGGTGGCCCGTATGACCCGTTCAGCATTGCTGGAGATATTGAATGAAGATTATATCACCGCCGCTCGGTCATATGGGTTGCGGGATCGCATTATCCTCTGGTCATATGCGTTAAAGAATTCTATCGGCCCCACTTCGACCGTGGTTGCGCTCTCGATTGGGTATACGTTAGTGAATACGTTCCTTACCGAGACCATCTTTACCTGGCCGGGTATTGGGAGTTACGTAGCAACGGCTGTGATTGGTTTAGACTACCCCGCTATTATGGGCGTTACGATTTTTTCAGCCTTTTCCTATGTTATTTTGAATCTAATTGCCGATATTATCATAGCCCTCGACCCGCGAGTAAGGACGTAAAAGGGGAGGCGGAGGCATGGTTAACTGGTTTGTAGATACCTATAAATCACTTCAACCCACTTGGCGGGAATTAAAACTGTCGTTTTATCTCCTTAACCGCAATGCCTTGCAGCGCATCTCGTTGATCATTATTGCTTTATTAGTGCTGGTGGCGATCTTTGCACCATGGATTGCCCCCTATCCCTCACACGCCATCAGTGAAACCAATCCTCAGGATAAATTATTACCCCCTTCTAGCCGTTACATTATGGGGACTGATGAATTGGGAAGAGATTTGTTTTCGCGTATCATCTTTGGCACCCGCATTTCCCTTCAAACGGCGCTGATCGCCGTTGGTTTAGCCTTATTGATCGGCGTTCCATTGGGAGCGATAGCGGGTGGTTTGGGTGGTTGGGCCGACGAAATTATCATGAGGATTACAGATATCTTCCTTTCTTTTCCGCCGCTCTTGCTGGCGATAGCCATTGCCGCCTTTTTAGGACCCAGTTTGAGCAATGCCATGTTGGCGATCGCCATTTCGTGGTGGCCGTGGTATACGCGAATAATTCGCGGGCAGGCCGTTTCTATTCGCGAGCGACAGTTTGTGCGGGCGGCCTTGGCGATTGGCACCCCTATGTCACGCATTATCTTTCGGCACATTCTTCCCAACACGCTGGCTCCGGTGATTGTTCAGGCTTCAATGGATATTGGTGGGGTCATCCTCACCATTGCGGCTTTAAGTTTTTTGGGGTTAGGGGCACAACCGCCTACCCCGGAGTGGGGGTTACTGATCTCAACCAGCCGCACTTATTTTCTCAATGCCTGGTGGTACAGCACCTTCCCCGGCATTGCCATATTTATTACAGTGCTAGTTTTTAACCTAATCGGTGATGGTATTCGTGAGGTACTTGATCCCCGCACGCGCAAGTTCTAGGTGGTGTGCCATGACAGCCTATTTCGAGATCAAAAACCTTGCCGTAAGTTTCAGAACGTTTGAGGGCATTCACCCTGTGCTCAAGATTGAGCATTTGGCTATCGAGCGTGGAGAAACGTATGGTTTAGTGGGAGAAAGCGGTGCTGGTAAGACGGTACTGGCGCTGACCATTTTGGGCTTGTTGCCCAAACCGGCTGGCATTATTCACAGCGGTGAAATTTGGTTTGATGGTGACGATTTGCTCAAGAAATCCGAGCATGAATTGGCATCTGCGTATCGTGGTAAGCGTCTGGCCATGATTTTTCAAGATCCAATGTCCACCCTCAATCCAGTGTTTACTATTGGCCAGCAAATCGAACGGGTCATTGAACAGCACCAAGGGCTGAAGGGGGCAGCCCGAACCCGCCGTGCAGTAGAACTGCTTGACATGGTCAAACTACCAGATGCGAAGAACGTGCTCAGAAAATACCCCCATGAATTGAGCGGAGGTCAGCGCCAGCGAGTTATTATTGCGATTGCGTTGTCCTGTGGTGCGGAATTCCTTATTGCCGATGAGCCAACTCGAAACTTGGATGTGACCATCCAGGCCGGAATTTTAAAATTGATTGATGAATTACAAAAGAGTTTACGAATCAGCGTCCTGTTCATCGCCAATAATGTCAGTTTGGTCAATGTTTTTTGTAAAAATGTGGGCATTCTTTATCGCGGCAAACTCGTAGAAGAAGGCCCAAGCACGTTGGTTACTCGTCAACCCCAACATCCCTATACCCAAACATTGATATCGGCCATTCCGCGGGATAAATCAGAAAGGCTAAGATTTGCCAACATCGAGATTAAGCCTGAAGCTCCGCAAGGTTGTCCGTTTTACTCGCGGTGTCCAATAGGAGTGGAGCAATGCATGCAGGGAGAGCCAATGCTTGAACCGGTGGGGAATCAGCAACACTGGGCGGCGTGTTTCTTCGTAAAGAGGGATTAGGCAATGAGCGAGCCATTGGTCAAAATTAAGGGTCTTAAGAAATATTTCCCCGTGCGATCAGATGCTTTTTTTAGTCCGAAAAAGTGGGTACGGGCGGTGGATGGGGTGGATTTGGAAATCCAAAAGGGCGAAGTGGTCGGACTGGTGGGCGAGTCGGGATGTGGTAAGACGACGTTGGTCAATTTATTGCTTCGCCTGGAAGAGCCCACAGAAGGGCGCATTATTTTTGATGGCATAGATATTACCCATCTCTCCCAGAAAGAGCTTCGGGAAACAATTCGTAAGGACATTCAAATTGTTTTCCAGGATCCGTTTTGGTCGCTTAATCCGCGCATGCTGGTGCGGGATGTGGTGAGTGAACCTTTGACGGTACATCGTCGCATTTCAATGCCCGAACTTACAGAGCAAGTCAAAGATTTATTAGAGATGGTAGGGTTACCTCGTGATTCGCTTTACAAGTACCCGCATGAATTTTCAGGGGGGCAGCGCCAGAGGATTGCCATTGCTCGCGCACTGGCCTTACAACCCAAACTGGTCGTTCTTGATGAACCCACCTCTTCAATAGACATCCTTTCCCAAGCTCAAATTCTAGATTTATTGATGCAATTAAAGCAGCGTTTGGGCCTAACTTACATTCTCGTTTCACATGATCTCAGTGTCGTCCATTACATGTCCGACCGGATTGTGGTCATGTATCTGGGCAAAATTGTCGAGCAGGGCCCAGCCAGTGAGGTGTTCAATCATCCGCGTCATCCCTACACCCAGGCATTGTTCAATGCCATTCCAACCCTAGAAATGAACGATCTGAGCGAGTTGCAAACGCTGGAAGGGAACGTGCCGAGTGCGATTGATCCACCAACGGGCTGCCGGTTTCATACCCGTTGCCCGTATCGGATGCCAATTTGTAGCACCGCGGAGCCACAGGCGCTGGTGGTTGGTGAGCGCCATGTTGCGGCCTGCTATCTACTGGAAGAAAATCAAAACTTATTCATGGAGGAGACCCGATGACCGAATTTTTTCAATATGAATTGGCACGTGCTGCACATATTCTGGTGGCAGAAATGTTTCGCCTCAAGCCTGGTGAAACCCTTGTGATTACGGCTGATACGCAAAGCGATATGCGGGTTGTAGATGCTGTCGCTGCCGCAGCCCACACCGTTGGGGCGATCCCCATGGTGATTGTTCTGGCTTCGCCGCTGGGAGTGGGCAAGGCAGCTGACCCTATGTTACCCGTTGAACCGCTTATCGCGGCACTTGCTCAAGCGGATGCGTGGGTAGAATTTAACAAGCAGTGGCTTTTATATTCCACGCCTTTTGAACGTGCGATGGCGCATAACTCACGCTTGCGCTACATGTGCCTCGTCGAGATGACGGTGGATATGATGGTGAGATTGATCGGGCGTGTGGATGCGGTTGCCCTATCGCGCTTTATGCATCGGGTTACTGAGATGACCCAAAATGCCCGTGAAATGCGCATCACTACACCCGCCGGGAATGATTTGTGTTTCAAATTTCTACCCAAGGAACGTAAAGTCAGTTGCGATGATGGTTTATGTGATACCCCCGGGATGCATTTCTTAGGTGGTCAGATTTCGTTCATCCCTGATTTTGAGTCCATCAACGGAAAACTGGTTTTTGATGGTACCATTTCTCCGCCTTGTGGTCTTTTGAAGGAGCCAGTGGTGTTGGAGGTGGAAAGAGGCCGAGTGATCAAAATTAGCGGTGGGGCACAGGCTGAAGAACTTCGCCGCTGGTTGGAAAGTTTTGACGATCCCAACATGTTCCGTTTGGCGCACGGCTGTTATGGATTCAATCCCGGTGCCCGGCTGAGCGGAAATATCTTAGAAGATGAACGGATTTGGGGCTGCACCGAATGGGGGTTGGGCTATTTGAGCCCGGTAGACGCTCCACCGGATGGCATACAAGCCAAGTCTCATTGTGATGGAATCTGCCTGAACTCTTCAGTGTGGTTGGATGGGGTGCAAATCCTGGATAAAGGGGTTGTAATTCATCCCGAATTGAAACCATTGGCCGAACCGCTCATTGGCCGTTAAAGTTCACAATCTTTGAGGAGGCTTATCACCCATGAAGACACTCTCTCGACAGGACTTATACGATATTCTCTACGGATGCACCATTCTCGGCACTGGCGGGGGCGGGTCCTTACAGAAAGGCTTGGAGTTGATTGAGGATGCTATCAGCAAAGGTAAGCGATTTCGGTTGGTGGATTTTAGCGAAGTGCCCGATGATGCCTGGATTGCCACACCTTATATGTGTGGAAGCGTCTCTCCTAGCACACCAGAACTGGATGCTCAATATGCTGATCTGCCAAGGTTGAGTGAGCCCGAGCCCTACCTGGCTTACCGCGCCCTGGAAGATTATTTCGGCCAAGAGTTTTACGGGGTTATTTCAACGGAATTAGGGGGTGGCAACACTGCCGAGGCCTTCTATGTGGCTGCGCTTCTGGATCGCTATATCATTGATGCGGATCCTGCCGGCAGGTCTGTGCCGGAGTTGCAGCATTCAACCTATTGTATTTACAATCTGCCCATTTATCCCCTGGCGTGTGCCAATCAGTTTGGTGATGTGGTGATTTTACCCAGGGTGGTGAATGATTTGCGCGCTGAAGCCCTGGTGCGTGCAATGGCCGTGGTCAGCAAAAATCGCATTGGCGTGGCCGATCATCCAGCACAATCCAAAATATTGCGCAACGCGGTGATTCACGGTGCGATCAGCCAGGCGTGGAAGATTGGAACAGCATATCGCGAAGCAAAGGAAAAAGGGGAACCGGTCTCTGAGCATGTTGCCGCGGCGGGTGGTGGGTTCGTTCTTTTCAGGGGCAGGGTCATAAAGCATCATTACGATACCATTGAGGGTTTCACGGTTGGTGATGTATATCTTCAAGGGGAAGGAAAATACAAAGACAGCCAATATCATATTTGGTTTAAGAACGAACACATCATTTCCTGGCGGGATGGAAAGGTTGACGTAACTGTGCCGGATCTGATCTGTTTGTTCAACGATGATACGCTTGAACCCAACCTGAATCCGTATTTCTATGAAGGGATGCGAGTTTCGGTGATAGGATTGCCGGCACCCGAACCATGGCGCACACCGCGTGGTTTAGAATTATTTGGGCCAAAGCACTTTGGTTTTGACATTGCCTACAAGCCTTTAGAACAACGCATCTCCGAATTGGGGATTGGCCATGAAAGCGTTTGAGCTTCTCCGTCAGGCTGCAATCAATATGCTAAACGTCAATTTGGGCGTTCGCGAGGGTGAACGTATTGCATTTGTCACCGATGTGCCTGCGCCGGCGGATTGGGAGAAGTTGCCCGAGGAAGTTCTGGAGGATGTGCTTAACCGTGCACGAATGACACGCGCCATTTGTCAGATGATGCGCAAGGCATTTCCGGCGCTGGTCGTAGATTTGATTTGTTTCGAACAGACTGGCCAGAGCGGACGTGAGCCAAATGAAAAAACTGCTCAGCGATTCCTTAACTATGATGTAGTGGTATTGATGACCACACATTCGCTTTCCCATACCCGGGCAAGGGAAAATGCGTGTCAACATGGGGCACGGATCGCCAGTATGCCGGGGGTGGACGCCGCAATGTTTGCTCCCAATGGACCGATGGCAGCCGATTATGTTCAAGTCAAAGCGGAATCACTCGCCTTGGCCGAAATTCTAACCAGAGGACGTAACGTTCGTGTTACAACGTCTTATGGAACAGATTTATCTTTCAGTATTGAGGGGCGGAAGGGAAGCGGAGATACCGGTCTTCTTCTTGAACCAGGTGCATTTGGTAATCTACCGGGAGGTGAAGCCTATATTGCGCCGGTAGAGGGCACCGCTGAGGGTGTGTTGGTGGTTCCGGCTGGCTGGTATCCGGGCCTGAAAGAGAACATGAGGCTGACATTTCATGCCGGTTATGTGATTTCGGTGGAGGGGGGAGGTGATGTGGGGGCTTCTTTTCGCGAATTATTCGACTTTTCAAATCCAAATCGGTTTCACCGCCGCAACTGCGCAGAATTGGGGATTGGTACTAACCCCAACGCAAAACGACCGGATAATGTCCTCGAAGCCGAGAAGATCAAAGGCACCGTACATATTGCGGTTGGTGATAACTCGCATATGGGGGGCGTGGTTGAGTCGGATCTGCATGAGGATTTTGTGCTACCTCAGCCGACCTTGTGGATTGATGGGGATCGTATTTTGGGTAAAAAATGAACTCGCTTATGACTTGTTAGTCTGACCTGTATTCTTCGAATCCAGAGGTTGCGGGTTCGAGCCCCGCCGGGAGCGCTGGAGACGTGAACTGTTTGCACTTAACTGACGTTTACCTGACTTATGTTGGCACAAAAAGGTCAGGTAAATGTCGTTTTTTTAGTAGAGGGGAAATTTTTGTTGGTCTTGTTGTAAACTTTGAATTAACCAGTGAATGGGTATGCACTATTCTTGGGCTTTGACTCAGGGATAAAGGTTATGGAACTCTCTCATCAGGGAAATTGGTGGTCAATAACACCATGGCCAGAAGATTTTGGCGCGTTTTTGCAGGACTTGGTCACGGTTGAGGATGTGGATCAGGTCTATGCAGTGATCGTTTCCTCCGCGCTAACGTTATTTGGGGCTGATGGTGCTATTTTGTATCCATTTTGTAACTGCTCAGGCATAAAGCCTGTTGGACATTAACATTGTCAAAATCGCAAAAGTCAGTGAAAATAGGGTGCATGGACCCGC
>NZ_JBWGPQ010000039.1:22093-23189 GCF_056331585.1 Thermanaerothrix sp. | reverse complement strand
TTATTGCGCAATTTTATACACCCGTGGAGATTTGTCAAGGGGTTAAACCTTAAAAAATTCTGCCTTTTCTAGGCAGATCACACCCCCTTTTAGAGTTCACGAGTATACTTAGGCCACGAGGTACACTATGTTACTAAATGCGATTCTTTCCACCCTTTTGGTTATCACATTAGTTTATCTAGTTCTGGCACGCATGGCTGCTGAACGCCTGGCACGTACACATCATGAACAGAAATGTGACTTTTTTGCCCACCACCCCGTTAAAGCAGGGGATATCGTCTTCCTGGGAGACAGCATCACCGATGGCGCGCGATGGGATGAGCTTTTCCCTGGACTCTCAGTGAAGAACCGCGGCATTAACGCCGATACAACCTGGGGTGTTTTAGCCCGTTTAGATAGCATCCTCCAAGGCCAACCAGCGGCTATTTTTCTGCTGATTGGCACCAATGATCTTCCCTGGTTCATGTTCCGGAGTGATCATGTTATTCTCGAAACCTATACGGCCATTTTAGAACGCTGTCGGCGGGAAAGTCCTAACACGCAGGTCTTCGTTCAATCCATTCTTCCCCGCGCACGGGGTTATGCCAAGCGGATTCTCCGCATCAACGCCGAACTGGAAAGACTGGCCCAGCGTTTTGGCTATACTTTTGTCAATCTTTTTCCCCATTTTGCAGACGCCAATGGACAGATTCGCCCGGAACTCTCCAACGATAAACTTCATCTGATGGCCATCGGTTATGACCTCTGGGTGGAACAAATCAAACCCCTAATCGAGAACCTGACTTCTTCAACCCTATCCGAATTCCGCCAGACTAAAGGAATTTCGTATTAGTAACTTACGCCCACTTTATGGGTTATAGATTACGTAACTCTCTCAACGAAATGAAAAAGCACGGTGACCACACAAATAGATGCATGTAACAAGCACTATCAAATTATGACCTGGGTGGGAATGGATTAACCGTGCTTTTTGTTACATATACACAATCTTCTCTAGAACGGATTCGCTTCCCCATGCTCCCTGAAAAAATCCTATATTGGGCCTCCAAACCGGTCGTGCGCACATTTGTCGCCCTGGCATTGAAAATGGAGATCA
>NZ_JBWGPQ010000039.1:13988-21993 GCF_056331585.1 Thermanaerothrix sp. | reverse complement strand
ATAGGCATTCACCTCCAACGCGAACGCTTGCATTTCATCCGTTCCACCGTACGCGGTGAGGTGACCTATGGACGTTGGTACCTGAGCGGGCCTTACAAAGTAACTGTGGGCACCCCACTCCACTTTGAGGGTAACGTAGAGGATCACCTGCTAGTGCGTTCTGTGGCCGAGACCATCATGCATCATATCATCGAATTAGCACGTCAAAGCGAGAACCGTCTAAATCCAATTCAAAGCCGGCTGGATTTAGCACAACAGATCGGGTAATCCGCCATGGTTTTCCCAGATCAGGATTCCCAAAACGACACTAAAAATCTTTAGCGGTTCGGGTTTACTCTCAACACGTTTATAATGAGAGTATGAAAGCCTTGCGCGCCAATCACCCCGATCCAGACAATAATCTCCCTCTTCCTATCCCTACCCATGATATCCCAATCGGGCATGCAGCCAATGAGGCAGCTACACGGCATCGCTTTGCCGACTATCGGGCTCGCCGAGCCGATCACACGCTACGTCGTCAGGATGCAGACCTAGCGCTCTTTGCTGAATTCCTTTCTTCATTGGGCATTCAGGTTAGTAATCTAGGTCAGAACCCCGAGGCATGGCGTGGAATTACTTGGGGATTAGTGGAAGCCTTTGTTAAGTGGCAATTAAGCATAGGGTACGCGATCCCTTCCATCAACGTACGGCTTTCCACGGTTAAGACATATGCCCGCCTAGCCCTCCAAAGCGGCTGCTTGACGCCTGAAGAGTACGCTCTTATTCGCAGCATCAAAGGCTTCTCTCATCGTGAGCAGCAACGCCTCGATCAACGCCGACCACGCCAACGCGTAGGCACCAAAAAACCCACGCCGGTGACGCTCACACCCCAACAAGCCGCCGCGCTCAAGACTCAACCTGATACCCCTCAAGGGCGGCGAGATGCCCTGCTTATGTGCCTGCTCCTTGATCACGGGCTCCGGGTTGGGGAAGTGGCCTTATTACGGGTCGAAAATATTGACTTGGAAGCGGGCTTATTGCGCTTCTTCCGTCCCAAAGTGGGCAAAACACAAACTCATCGCCTTAGCCCCGACACCCTGCACCTCCTCCGCCGCTGTTCAGCGTTGAAAGACCTACCCGCTGAACCTCAAGCCCCTCTCCTACGCGCCAGTCTGAAAGACGGTAGCCTAAGCAAAGCTGGAATGACCACACGGGCCATTACCCAAAGGGTCCGTTTTTTGGGTGAGCGATTGGGAATCACCGGATTGAGCGCTCACGACTGCCGACATTATTGGGCTACCCAGGCCGCCCGCCGCGGCGTGGATCCATTTGCCTTGCAGCAAGCCGGTGGCTGGGCTTCTTTGGCCATGCCCCGTCGTTATATCGCTGACAACGAAATTGCTAATGAGGATCTCTTAGATCTCGAATAAGGACATCTGTCATCTAGGAAACAGGATGCTCTACGCCGCAAATCCTGAAAATCCCCACGCGCCATTCAGTACGGCATTGGGTTATACTCACCCTGGATACTAAAAACCAATTGAGAGAAATTGCGTGGATTGGAGCATCCCGATCATCATTCTGCAACTTATCTTACTGGAGGGGCTGTTATCTATTGATAATGCCGCCGTCTTAGGTGCTATGGTGGCGCATCTGCCCGACGATCAGCCCGTCCAATGGCCACGTCCCCTAATGGAATTGGGACACCGTCTTCACCACTTCCTGGGGAATCAGCGCACCGCGGCCCTACGGGTGGGTTTACTGGGAGCCTACCTAGGGAGAGGGTTAATGCTAGCCTTGGCAGCCTGGGTAATCCACTATCCATGGTTGCGCGTCCTCGGTGCGGCTTATTTAATCCGCTTGGCTTTCGATAACCTGGGACAGGCCGAACCCGGTGAAGAGGATGCTCACGCTCATCCTCTTGAGCAACATTCCTTCTGGATAATCGTACTGACAGTTGAAATGACCGACTTGGTTTTCAGCCTGGACAACGTGGTTGCAGCGGTTTCACTCTCAAACCGCTTTTGGGTAGTGATGGTAGGGGTAGCCATTGGGATTTTGATGATGCGTTTTGCCGCTGGGATCTTCAGTTATGCCGTCACCCGCGAGCCCATCCTCAAGCCGGCGGCGTATCTACTGGTTTTAGCCATTGGGGTTGAACTTGTACTGGAAGAATGGATCGGACTCGAGATCAACGATTGGCTGCGCTTTGGTATTTCAGTAACCATATTGCTCTTGGCACTGCTTTATGCCCATAGCAAGTTTTTACAACATCTTCGACCAGTGCTCGTGTGGATTGGGCAGGGTTTTGCAAATGTCAATGAGTTAGTGGATTGGGCACTTGTGCCGCTCGTAGTGGTCTTGCGTTGGATTGCTCGTATCCCATACCTGCTATATAGAGCGGTCTCCCGTACGGTCGAACATCTTTGATAAGGTGTACTTATGCCTATAACTCCATCTTAAGCCAACCTTAAGGTCATCTTGAGGGTGGTTTAAGGACAGAGGCGTTTTTTGCCTTTAAACTCATTAGCGAATGAGCAAACTGACTGCGCCCATTCACGTAAATGCTCATATCTAGTTGAATATGGAGGTGTACGATGAAGCCGCAATCGCGCCTTTCCCTTGTTGCAGTATCTCTAATCTTAATGGCCCTTCTTGTCTCGGCCTGTGTCCCCTTTAATTTCCAGGGCTTTCGTTTGCCCAAGATTCAGATTGAACAAAGCAACTCGCAATCTCAAACGCCGGTTGTGGTCCCAACCGCCACTCTAGCACCATCCTCCAGCACGTCAACACTTGAAAACCCCTCATCGTCCAACATACTTACCACGCTAGAAGACACACTAGCCCAGGTTTATGCTCGGGTCAATCCCTCCGTAGTCAACATCCAAACCACTCAGCGCCTTGGGCCAGCCTTGAACCTGCCTTTCAACTTTCCCGGACAATCACCTGACCAGGCCCCGGTTACGCGCAGTCTGGGCTCAGGGTTCGTCTGGGATACACAGGGACATATCGTAACCAATAATCACGTGATAGACGGTGCTGATCGAATCACCGTAACTTTCTCTGACGGCAGCACCGTCGAGGCTCAAGTCGTCGGAGCCGACAGCGATGCCGACCTCGCCGTGCTGAAAGTAGATGTAACCCCTGAGAAGTTGGTTCCTGTTCGCCTGGCTGATTCTAAGCAGGTTAAGGTGGGGCAATTAGCGATTGCCATCGGCAATCCTTATGGTCTAGAAGGCACAATGACTGTCGGGTTCATCAGCGCTTTAGGGCGTTCCTTACCCGTACAAAGCACAACCAATGACGGCGCTACGTACACGATCCCTGACGTTATTCAAACCGACGCCCCGATTAATCCTGGAAACTCGGGCGGGGTTTTGGTGAACATTCGTGGGGAAGTAATTGGTGTCACCGCAGCGATTGAATCCCCGGTACGCGCAAATGCTGGGATTGGGTTTGTCATTCCTTCCAATATTGTGAGACGCGTGGTTCCAGCCCTGATTGCCACTGGTCGCTATGATCACCCTTACCTTGGTATCAGCGGTACGACCCTGACCTCGGATTTAGCCAAAGCCATGGGGTTAAGCCCAGATCAACGAGGCGCGCTGGTGATTGATGTCACCCCTAACAGCCCTGCAGATAAGGCCGGTTTACGCGGCAGCGATCGTCAGATCACTCTGGATGGAAACCCAGTGCGTGTAGGTGGCGATGTGATCACCGCCATTGATGGAAACCAGGTGCAGAAATTCGAAGATTTGGCCAGTTACCTTGCCACCTCGACCTCGGTGGGTCAAAAAGTGACGCTTACGATTTTGCGCAACGGGCGAGAGCAAACCATAGAGGTTATTTTGGGTGCTCGCCCTCGCACCCAGAGTTCTAACCTAACCACGGCCCAAACCGGCGCCTACCTGGGAATCACCGGGCGCACACTGACCCCTGAAATTGCCCAGGTTATGGGATTGGATCAAGATCAACAAGGTGTACTCGTTGTGAACGTGGTCAACGGAAGCCCCGCTGATAAAGCCGGCCTTCGCGGTAGTTTCAAACCGGCTACGATCAACGGTGAGCAAATGCTAATCGGCGGCGATATTATAACCGCCTTTGACGATCAACCGATCACGTCCTTTGAGGATTTACAAGCCGCGCTAGCTCAATCCTCACCCGGACAAAAAGTGACCTTGACCATCTTGCGTGAAGGGAAAACACAGCACATTGACGTGACACTCGGTGCGCGCCCCAATTCCTAAATCGTGCGGCGGGGTGCAATAGCCAGAAGCCCCGGCGTCTGGTTTTCGCCGGGGCTTTATCTTTCTTCGATCACTCTATGGTTTATGGAGATAGTACTATAAAGATCCCAAATTCAGGCAGTGTTACCGGACGAAGCGGTTCCGGCCAACCAATTGGCTTTGCCACACTCCAGTTGATCAAAGGTAAAGCAATTGCCTGCCCCTGATAAATCCCGCTGATCTTCTCTCCAAAGTTCTGGGCATTGTGAATTTCGTATCGATCCCCAATTGAATATCCCAACGTCTTCAAATCAACGAGAATCTGGTCTTGCTTAGCCCAGTTATACACGATAATGTGCCCTCGCTTCGCCTCATAACGGTTAGGACGGATAAAAACTTGGGTTGTGGAGGGTAGGGTCGCGAAAAACGAACTACGAGAATCAAAACCGGTTTGAGAGCGCCACTGATTCCAATTACGCCCTTGTCCGTTAATTAGGAAGGGTGTTCCATTAGCAAAGAAATACTGGTTGTCATCCCAGGCGCCGAAGGATTGAACCAAATTCACCAGGGGAGCATTCTGTCCTACCAGGACATTATGATCCAGAGTCACTCCCTGCCATGCCTTAACCTCTAGAGCATAGTCCCCACGGTTAAACAGGTAAGCGTTTTGTACCCGCACATTCTGATTCTGGGTATCTACGCTAAAGCCCAAGGCAACGGTTTCATTATAGGTAAATTGATTGGTCAGGATAACGTTCCGCGTAGGTTGCCTTCCTCCAACCAGGAATGTGCCATTAAAGGTCACATTGCCATCGAAGTTGAAATTAACCAACGGGAATTCATTCTCGCGATAAACATGCAAATTGTAATCACTAAAGTTATTGAAGATGATGTTATCTTCGATCCACTTGCTCCCCTGCTGATTTTGGGCGTAAATACCATGTCCATGCCCTCGGTCTGGGCCCTTCCAGCCGTTGTTGTAAATAAGGTTGCCATAAATGACTACGTCCGGGGCGCGATCATCCGCATAAACCCCTTCCGCGGCATCATGCATAATGTTATTGATGATTTTGACATTGGTGGCGTAAACACTAAAGGCATCTTCGCGATAGATGTCATCCGGAAATGACCCTTGGTATTGTGAAGTGCGATTAGGGTCGGTATTGATAACTTCCAACCCCCAAAAAATCACATTGGGTTTGTAAATCTTAATGCTCCCGTTGATAATGGGCTGTTCGCCAGGATAGGCGCGGACTACAATAGGGCGATCCACCGTTCCTTGCAAGTGGCTGTTAAAGTAGGTTAGTCCGCCTCCCCCATAAGTACCTCCACGTACCCAGATCACATCCCCCGGCTGAAAGAATCCTGTCTTGGCTTTATCCTCAATTGCGTAGGCAAGGTTAAAAGGCCGTTCCATACTTCCATCGCCGTTATTCGTGCCATTAGGGGACGCAAAAAAAGCCCGTCCTCCGCCAATAGGTGGTAAGGTAGGTGCCCGCGTAATAACTGGCAGAAAAACCTGCGTCGTGGCACTAGCCTCAATCGCGGTATCGGGCGTGGACGTAGGAGAAACCGAACCGACGACTATCTCACTGACTTGTGGCGCTGGACCTTCTGTGACCTGCGGAACCGGGCTCTGCGATTGAGTTTTTCCTACAATATTTGGGCCAAACACAGAGCAACCCACCAATAAAATAGTCAACCCAAGATATACCTGGCGGAGGCGTTTGAGTTTGCGAATTTTAAGGGACATCTGTCTTCTCCTGTTCGGCACCGGCTTATTACCAACAACTCTGAGTGTAAACGCACGGTTACCAATAGTGGTTCGGGACTGGCTTGGAATTAGGCAGGTACTCATCTGCTCTCAACTAACGACTCATAGGTCACCGATGGTTTCCAGTATAACCCTAATAAATGGTTTACACAACCACTGAAGATCAAATAATGCCTAAAGGCGATTTTTACCCTTGCAAGTAGTCTGTGGTATAAATTTCGCAGATAACATCACGAGGAAACGAAAATGAATCGTTCGCTACGCGATCTCATGGATTTTCCTACCATCTTTCGCCTTCGCGTCATCGGCTACAATCAAGATGACTTTGCTACCTACATCATGGTCAGGGTAAGACGTTTCGCACCTGACATCAACGAAGATAATATCAACGCGCGGTTGAGCAATGGAGGAAAGTATTGCGCTGTTACGGTGTCGTTTGTCGCTGAATCGGAAGAACAACTCTATGCGATTTACGCTGACCTGAGTCAGGATCAACGTGTACTATTCTTACTCTAGGAATCTTACCTTCGTGATAAGCGAGATCTCAGATTGGCGGTTTTAGTGTGCCTTAATCGGGGTTTGTAAAGAGAGGGTAAACTCTGTTCCGGATCGCACAAACCAAGTGCAGAGCCCCTTAAGATGATCTCCGCCAAGGTATGGCAATTCAGGCGCTGTTTTAGCGCTCGAACATGAGCGGCCACCGTGCTTTGAGATATCCCTAGCCGTCGCGCAATGATCTTGAGGCTGAGCCCCTCCGCCAATCCCTGTAAGACCAAACGCTGCCTTTCTGAGAGTTGAACGTGAGAGATGTATTGATAAGCGTCTTCAGATTCAACCAATGCCAACGGATATACCACCACCAGATGACCTAGCAAAACCCCACGTAAAGGCTTTTGAAGGGCTTGAACTTCAGGTGAAAGCAAGGCAAAAATTGCTGCCGGCGGCCGCCAATCGCCACTATTCACCGCCAGAAGCAAATCCGATGGACTTAACGCCACATCAAAGGTAAATATAGCATTTTCATGAACCAACCAAAGCACACGGGTCATAGGCCAACCCCAGATTATAGAACTTATGTTCTATAATTATAACAGAAAACGTCACCCTGCGCGATCTGAGTTAGAGCCTGTGAAATCCAAGAATGAGCGTTGAGATATCCACAAAGTTGATCTATTTCTAATATTCCTTCTCTATAATCTCACTACGATAAGTCGGGTTCTGAAAAATCTCATTTACAAAAAGGAGGGAAAAATGGCTCTGTTGAATCCCCAAGTCCGAGAACAAGTTCGAAATTTGCTCCTTGGGATGGAGCATCCAGTCAAATTGTTACTTTTCACCCAAGGTGAAGGTGGCGCCATCGAATGCGATTTTTGTGCTGAAACCCGCCAACTTGCCGAGGAAATCACTGCCTTGTCTGACAAACTTACATTGGAGATCTATGATTTCGTGCGCGATAAAGCCCTGGCCGATGCCTTGAAAGTGGACAAGATACCGGCCTTAATCCTTCAATCGGATGGGCAACAGCCTCAAGACCACGGCATTCGTTTCTTTGGCATTCCTTCGGGGTATGAATTTGGCACCTTGATTGAAGACATATTGATGATCAGCCGCCGCAAACCCGACCTCAGTCTGGCCACAATGCAACAGCTCGCCCGCCTCGACCGTCCCGTTCATATTCAAGTCTTCGTCACTCCCACCTGTCCATACTGCCCACGCGCAGTCATGCTGGCTCATAAACTAGCCTTAGCCAGCCCCTGGATCACCGCCGATATGGTCGAAGCCAGCGAATTTCCTCACCTTGCCAACCGCTACCATGTTTATGGCGTACCCCGGACGGTCATCAACGACGTGATCCACATCGAAGGGGCTGTCCCCGAGGAAACCCTGATGGCTAAACTTATGCTGGTTATGGACAATCAGGTCATGGAAGAACTTAAACGATCTTGGAGCCACAGTCAACTCTAAGAGTTTTTCCTAAACAACCAAAAAGCAAGGGTTTTCAGTGTATCCGGAAACCCTTGTTTTT
>NZ_JBWGPQ010000039.1:0-13888 GCF_056331585.1 Thermanaerothrix sp. | reverse complement strand
TTATGAGCGAAAATCGCTATGCTTATCCTGAGTATTTGGTCGAAACTGCCTGGGTCGCAGAGCACCTTAATGATCCTTCAATTCGCCTCGTAGAGTCCAACGAAGACCCCCTACTTTATGAAACCGGTCACATTCCTGGCGCCGTCAAAGTGGACTGGTTTACAACCTTACAACACCCTCTCCGCCGGGATTTTATTGATCAGTCTGAATTTGAAGCCCTATGCTCAAGATTAGGGATTAGCAACGATACCACCGTCGTTTTCTATGGCGATAAAAATAACTGGTTTGCCTGTTATACCTTCTGGCTTTTTGCCTATTACGGTCACGAACACCTAAAAATTATGAATGGCGGACGAGCAAAGTGGGTTGCCGAAGGTCGCCCTCTGACCAAGGACATTCCTACCTATCCCCCGACCCAATATCAGGCAAAGGCCCCTGATGCTTCTATTCGCGCTTTCCGCGATGAGGTGTTTCGTCACATAGAACAAAAACTTCCCTTGATTGACGTGCGATCTCCACAGGAATATTCGGGTGAACTGCTGCATATGCCGGGCTATCCCCAAGAAGGTGCTCAACGCGGCGGACACATTCCAGGTGCGGTGAACATCCCTTGGGCTCAGGCCGTCAACACTGAAAACGGCACTTTCAAATCCCCGGATGAATTGCGCGCCCTATTTCAAAGCCGTGGCATCACCCCGGATAAGGAAATCATTGCTTATTGTCGCATTGGTGAACGGTCTTCGCTCACCTGGTTTGTCCTTAAGTACTTGTTGGGCTACCCTAAGGTCAAAAATTATGATGGTTCCTGGACAGAATGGGGTAATCTGGTCAACGTGCCAATCGAGAAATGAAGTATGGACCGATTCACCTTGCTACCGCCCCGTTTAGCTGAAATCCTGGATGATTTCGCACTCAGCGATCGCCAGGAGAAGATGGAATTACTCCTTGAATTTTCCGCCAGCCTTCTATCCGTCCCGGAAGGGCTGGCTGATAAGTTCAGCCAGCCCGAATCCGTCCCCGAATGCATGACGCCGGTAACGGTTTATATGCACACCCAGCAGGGACGTTTGCGGTTTTATTTTGAAATACCGCCGGAAGCCCCTACCGTTCGCGGTTACGCCGCGATCCTCCAACAAGGACTATGGGATACCAAACCTGAAGACGTGCTCCGTATCCCCGATGACTTTTATCTGGGCTTGGGATTACATTATATTTTGACCCCTCAAAGGCTAAATGGACTAATTGCCATAATAGCCCATATAAAACGGTTGGCATCTCATGCTCTTGACTCATCATCCTCAACCCACATAACAAATTTGTAAACTTTTCTCCCCCTCATACCTGCTATAATGCAAATAAATGCTAAGGAGGCCTTGTCATGAAAAAAGAGCATTGGGCCTTGTGGCCCTTGCTTTTCCTTATACTCATTTTGAGCCTAACTCTTTATCCCGCCCCCCTAACTGCCACTGCAGCCACCCCAACGCCCCCATCAACCTCACCATCCTATCCGCTTGGTCCCGACCTTTCTCAATTTCCTCCGGGCTACAATCCGCTCACCGGCTTAACGGTCTCCGACCCTTCCTGGTTGGAATTACCCGCCGTACTGGTCTCTCTTTCTAATTTTCCCCCAAGTGTTCGTCCTCAAACCGGCCTTTCATTTGCCTCCCAGGTGTATGAAATCTACATCACCGAGGGCATGACGCGCTTTCTGGCTGTGTTCTACGGAGAACCGCCACAGTCATTGCCCACCCCCCCTGAACTTCGCCCCCGCACTGACCCCCTCCGCATAACAGGTCCGGGGCTGGGTAATCGAATTTGGTGGGATCAAAATTCCGACGGCCTACAACAGCCATGGGAAGCCGGGCTAGGAGGTGTTGAAATTCACCTTCTTGACCCTCAAGGGAAAATTGTCCAGACCGCATTGAGCGATGGGAATGGTTTTTACGCATTTACACCCCCAACTGGAGCCCAATACCGCCTCCATATTCAAATCCCGAATGGTTTTTCTCTAACCCAAGCCAATGCTGGCGATGATAGCATAGACAGCGATGCTGACCCACGCACAGGTCAGACCGAACTCATCACCTTCCAACAAACAAACCTCACCCTGGATTTTGGATTGCTTTGGAATTCATCTCCGTCAACCTCCGGTACTAACGCCAAGCCCGGGCTAAGTGGGATTGAACAACCCCAGGATAGTGGCTTAGCTGGCGTACGCTCCGGACGCGAGGCCTATGTTCCCATCGCTAATGCCTTTCCAAATGGTTGCTTAGTGGCAGCCAGTAAGTCGGCTGATGTTAACCTTCGTATCTGCGGCAATGTTTTTGGCACCAATCCTCAGGACATCAACAGCGCCGGTCTTTCTGTCAGCCAATTACGCGCACTTGCCGAAGCGAACCGGAATCCCCAATCACCTCCCAACTATTCCGGTAATACCTTCGACCCCCAACCTCCACCTGGGGGACAAGCGGCGACCCAGATCAACATCTTCTATGCTTACCTAAACCAGGCGCGCTGGATTTACGATCCAGTGGCTCAGGCTTATTGGCGCTACCAAGATTTTGGTACCGAAAGTCAGGTTGGGACGTTCGCTCCAGCTACAGATCGCCTCACCAACCGTCCTCTGCTCTTTGAGAACATTGTTATCCTCTTTGTTGAGCACACCGCCCGTCGCCCCACTATCATAGATTTGAATATGGGGCCGGGCAGCAAAGGCCGTGCCATCGTTTTCCGTAACGGCCAGGTCTATACCAACCTGATCTGGAGCATGGTAAGTGAGGATTACGAAAAGACCACCGGTCTGGCGCGACCAGTGCGCCTGCGTTATCCAGATGGGCGTCCTTTCCCGCTTGCACCCGGTCAAACCTGGTTTCATATCGCCACACCCGGTTCAACCCTCCGCCAGGAAGCCCAGCCGGATACCTGGAAGTTCCGCTTCTATCCCCCTTCAGGCGCAAAATAGTCCAATCCGTTTACCCTTGCTTGAAACGCCAGCCCCAAATTGGGCTGGTGTTTTTCCATCCCCCATTTTGCGGAGAAATGAATCACTCAATCTAGGGATTTACTCTCATTCTTGCTTCTTTATAAAATCAAAGAAATTCAAAGCGAGAGAGGAGTTAATAATGAAACGTTGGGTTTGGGTAATAGGTCTGACCACAGTTTTTATTGTCCTAGGATTTATTTATTACGTTTACTTCAAAAGCGCCCCATCCCACCCTCTGATTCGTATCGAGGAAGCCTGGGCACGTGCTAGTGCATTGGATACAGCACCTATGTCATCCATGGATCACGGGATGGAAACGCCCACACACAGCCACGAGACATCGGCAGGTTCAACGACGACCAGTGCTGTTTACATGGTGATTCGCAACCTTGGTCACACCCAAGATAACCTGGTTGAGGTTGTTACTGATGTGGCTAACCAGGCTGAGATTCATCAAACAGTTATGAGTGGCGATGTGATGCAAATGCAGCCGATTAATCGTCTTGAAATTCCCGCTCAGAGCGCGGTGAGATTAGCACCAGGGGGCTATCATATTATGCTCATCGGTCTTAACCGTACCCTTAATCCAGGCGACCAGGTTAGACTAAAATTAAGGTTCGAGAAAAGCGGTGAGATCGAGTTGACAGCTATAGTGCGTTGAACCTATAAGGCGAAGCCCAAACCCAAGGCTTTGATCTTCTCCTCGGTTGGCCAACCTGTAGCGCGATCCCAACCACTGGCAGCGTAGTATTCATTGAGTAGTATCTCTGTATTCGGCACATAGCCCTGTTGTCCCCCTTCTGGTAACGGTTGAAGAAGCAAACGAGGTAATTTTTCATGTTCAGGCTTCAAACCAAGGCGTAAATTGATCAGTCGCTTCATATTCCAGCCTCGCTCGCCGGCTAGAAGCATCGTATCCACATCCCAATCTACCCCCAGAGCGGCGTTGAGCAATTCGCAAACGGCATGCGGTGAAACCACCGCAAAATAGCACATCACCAGGCTGTTACAAACCGTGCGCCAATGTTGATGACGCGCCACCAATGCCGCCTTTCCTTCATCCTGGAACCGCTCCGGCATAGAAATACCGATCTCCTCTAACGTTCCACCCATTTCGACCTGAAAGAAATCACTTTGGTTGTGACAAGCGCCTCGTGGCGAGGTCAGGTAGGAAAGCGTTTGGCCGCTAAACGCACGTGGATCATGCATAGGTACCTCTAACCCATTAACCTCCACAGCCAATTCGGGCACCCCATAATGAGTTGCCAGAGCCCGGCTACCCAGGGCCAACAACGCTCCGAAACCCTCGCGTCGTGTCATTTGATCCAAGAGCACAAAACAAGGGGTTGGATCCCCCCAACGTAATACTAACCCCCCCGTATCCTTTTCGCTGATGATCCCATGATCAAACAACAAATAAGCCAATGCCAGCGTATTTCCGGCCGAAATGGTATCCAAACCCAGCCGATCACACCGCTCGCCCAGTGCGGTGATCGCTGCTAGATCATCCACCAATAACTGCGACCCAAACGCACAGATGGTTTCATACTCTGGTCCCTTTACTTTCCCTTGAGTTGCATAGGGCCTCTGGGAAATCATGACCTCTCGTCCACATGAGATTACACAACCCTGACAAGCCTTTGTTCCGGTCAAGATGGTTTCTGCCATGGTCGAACCGCTGATGTTTGCCGCTCCCTCAAACGTTGCCGCCGTCCAATAACGCTGTGGCATATCCCCCATAAACTGCAGGTATTCTGCCGCGCCCGAGGTGCCCGTGGCCCTCAAGACTGCGGTGAGGTTTTGTTCCAGCAAGTTTTTATTTATTGCTACACGAAGTTTACGATATTCATCCGCTCGCGCCAAGGGGACCTGACCAGTTCCGCGTACCACCACGGCTTTCAGATTTTTCGATCCCATCAACGCCCCAAGACCGGTTCGGGCTGCCAACCGTCCATGGTCGGCCAGAATCCCTGCCATCGGCACCTTGTTCTCCCCTGCCAATCCAATACACGCCACCCGAGCACGAGGTTCTCCGACTTCCTCTTTCACGATGACCTGAGTCTGATAGGTATCTGCCTTCCCCCATAAGTGACCTGCAGGGCGTAGGAGGACTTCTCCATCGCGAATAAAGACATACACTGGCTCCTCAGCACGTCCCGTGATCCATAACACATCCACCCCTGCTTGCCGCAACTCAGGGCCAACAAAACCGCCGATATTGGACTCACCCCATAACCCAGTCTGAGGTGAACGTCCACAAATTGTAAATCGCCCAGTTGTTGGCCCTCCCGTCCCTGTCATTGGTCCGGTAATAAATATTAGAGGGCTCTCGGGATGGAAGGGATCACGCTGAGGCTCGAGCAAATCCCACATCATGCGCGCCGCTAGACTGCTTCCACCAATAAAGCCCTCAACAAAAGCACGCGGTAACGTAGAAAATTCAAACGTCCCCCGTGTCAAATCCAATCTAAGCATTCGACCAAACGCCATGGTGCCTCCCATTGGTTGAGGGGGATTAAAGAGAAATATCGCCCGCGTAAATTTGCCAAAGCAAAGTTTCCAGTTCAGATTCATCCGGAACCCGTGGACTCATGATGGTTTGAGTATCATTCATAGTGTGATCTATCAGCACAGACATCTCACGTACCAGGTCCTTCTGCGAAATTCCTGCCTGAGCCAGGGTGAGCGGTTGCTCAACCTGCCTCATCAGCTCGATCACAGCTTCAATCACGCCTTTGGCAGCCATCTGTTCATTCTCGGCCGGCAGCCGCAAATAATAGGCCAATTCTGCGTACCTTGTTGAGCCCGGCTCCCCCTGAACACAATAAGCAATAGTATAAGGCAACGCCAATGCCACGGCGCGACCATGAGGCAAATGGAAGATTGCCCCTAATGCATGCCCAATTCCATGCGCTAAAGCGGCCATGGCATTACCAAAACCCAATCCAGCCAAGGTAGCAGCATAATGCATATGCGCGCGGGCTTCAAGATCGTCCTTTCCATGACGATAAGCCCGCGGTAAATATTCAAACACCAATTGAGCAGCCTTCAGACACAACCCATCGGTAAAGTCATTGTGATAGGTGCTGGTGAACCCTTCGATAGCGTGTGTCAAGGCATCCAAACCGGTATCTGCAGTTAGGCGTGGGGGCAAGTCCATTACCATGGCTGGGTCAACAATTGCAATATCCGCCATAGCCTCTCGGCTACCCAAACCCAACTTGCGCCGTTCAGTTCGATTGGTCAACACAATAGCCCAGGTCACTTCCGAACCGGTGCCACTGGTCGTAGGAACAGCCACAAAACGTGCTTTCGCCCGCAAATTGAAACGCTCGATTGGATTTATAGCCTCCGGATCGAGATTAGGTTGAGCGTAAAGAATCCACATCGCCTTGGCAGCATCGATCACCGAACCGCCGCCTAATGCCACAATCCAATCGGGTGAATGGGTGAGTAAAAATTCAGCTCCTTCTTTGACTAGATCAAGGCTCGGCTCAGGTTCAACCCGATCATAACAAACTACTTCCAACTCGCCTTGGCGAAGAAAGTCAGTGACTTTTTCTGCATATCCCAATGCCACAAGACGCGCATCGGTTATGAGCGCCGCACGCCGCCCTTCTAGAGTAGCAAGATGCGAGAGCGCATCTTCACCATACACAATGAGAGGTGAAGCAAAATACCACATGACCGTCTCCAGTTGAAAAGCAGGCGTTACCTAAGAGAATGTGCAGTTCTTTCCGGAAAAGCTACACCGGGAATATGGTCGGGATGCGGGTGCACGATTCAACCAATTCCTTCGCCGCACGGACGTTTTTCATCACCATCGCCATATTCCCCTGAAGACGCAATTGCCCTGTCATCATGGCCTGCATGGGATCAAGTTGGCGTGTCATCACTTTCTTCCAGGTTTGCACAGGACCGCTCAAACGAAACGCTGGCTTGCGTGCCTCAGGGTCGGTGACCTCAAAAGCCTCGCGGCATTTGCCATGCCATAAATCCATGTAGAGGATAACAGTGTGGTCTAGACCACCTCCAGGTTCGATCACAAAATAAAAATCCCCCTCCCAATTCTTAGCCGCCTCAGCATAGGCCTGACTTTGATTAAGATCCTCCATCATGGCTTTGATCCAGGCATCACTAGGAAATGGAATGCTCATCGTTGCCTCCTGCGGACTTGAAAATGGGATCTATGAGATTTATTTATGGGATTTATTATAGAACAAAACCACCAGCCCCAATAAACACACAGAGCATCCAAAGTGTAAAATGGACGCTCTAATTCTTTCTCAGGAAAGCCTCAGGAATGGCAAACGTTCTCGTACACGCTCCTTAACAGCTTGCGCGCTTTCCAGGCTCAAGACCTCCCGCGCCAGCTCCTGGCATTGCGTCAATGAGAGTGAGCGAATGATCTGTTTGGCCAATGGAATAGCGCTGGGATTCATGCTGAATTCATCCAAACCCAAGCCCAACAAAATCGGGATGCCCAGCGGCTCGCCCGCCAGTTCTCCGCATAACCCCACCCATTTGCCATGACGGTGAGCGGCTTGGATCACCTGATCAATCAAGATCAGAACCGCTGGCGAAAAAGCACTGATCAAGTCTGACAACTGCGCATTTGCCCGATCCGCAGCCAGAGTATATTGGGTTAAATCATTCGTCCCAATCGAGAAGAAATCCACCTCACGGGCAAAGTGCTCCGCCATCACCGCCGCGGAAGGCACTTCAACCATAATACCAACCTCAATGGTATCGGCAACGGGCTTACCCTCACGGCGCAACTCTTCACGGCAGGCTTCCACAATGCGTTTGGCAGCGCGCACTTCATCCAATGTAGCGATCATCGGGAACATCAATTTTAGGTTATAACCGACACCCGCACGCAAAGCCGCCCGGATCTGAGGATAAAAGAGCTCAGGGTGTGCCAGGCATAAACGAATCCCCCTCACCCCCAGGAAAGGATTCTGTTCCTTGGGCAACTCCATATAGGCTAATTCCTTATCCCCGCCAATATCCAGGGTGCGCAGGACAACCGGCTGTTGCCCAAATACCTCAAGGATGGCGCGATAAGCTTGATATTGTTCTTCCTCATTTGGAAGCGTGGAGCGCTCCAAATACAGAAACTCGGTGCGAAGCAATCCTACGCCTTCAGCGCCGTGCTCCAAGGCGGTAGATGCCCCTTGTACATTGCCAATGTTTGCCACCACTTCTACCCTATGCCCATCCATGGTAACAGCCGGCTCTTTACAATGTACAAACGCCTGTTCCCTTAATCGCGTCAGGGCTTGACGGCGTTGCACAAATGCCGCTTGTGCCTGCTCGTCCGGCTCAACGATTAACAGTCCATCCACCCCATCTACAATGACCTGGGTACCGCTTGGTATTTGAAGTACCTCTGGCCCCGCCGCAACCACCGCTGGTAACCCCAAACTGCGCGCCAAAATTGCTGTGTGCGATGTTTCACCCCCTCCGGCGGTGCAGAACCCCAATACTAGCGACTTATCCAACCCAACCGTATCGGAAGGGCTTAAATCCTGCGCCAGGATGACCACCGGCTCGGTGAGTTGCACTGGTTCTTCAGTAATGCCCTTTAAAATCCGCAGCACCCGGCGCCCTACATCTCGGATGTCGGCGGCTCGGGCGCGAAAATATTCGCTTTCCATTTCTTCCAGGATAGCGGCAAACCGCTCGACCGCATTCCACCATGCCGCTTCGGCGTTCAAACGCTGATCCCGGATAGCGGCCTGGGTTTCACCCAGCAATTCCGGATCGTGCAGCATTTCCAATTGGGCTTCGAAGATTGCTGCTTGCTCTGCACCGGCCTCTCGGCGCGCTTTTTCATGCACCAGGCGCAATTGTCCCTCAGCAAGTTCTAGTGCCTGAAAGAAACGCACAAATTCCGCATCCACATCATGCACCGAACGGGTGTCCACATGCAAATCCACGCGCTGAAAGCGGTAAGCCGGCCCAATGGCGATCCCCGGCGAGGCCCCAATGCCCCGGATTGTTTTCATTCAGCCTCCCCAAAATTTGACTCAATTAAATTAACCAAAGCCTGCACAGCTTCTTCGGCATCCTCACCTTCGGCTTGCAAGATCAGTTCTGCTCCCTGATCCGCCCCTAACGTTAGAACACTCAAAATGCTTTTTGCATTCGCCTTACGTTCACCGTGAATAGCGGTAATGGCGCTTTTAAATTTGTTAGCCGTCTGAACAAAAAGAGAAGCCGGACGTGCGTGTAAGCCCACCTTGTTTTTGATCAATACTCTTACCTCAACCATGCATACGCCTCATCAATGGGGATAACCGTCAAGCCCATCCCACGGGCCAACAGTCACGGGTAACAACGCTCATAATTTTACCGAAATTTTAGTAGAGTGTATGGGCAACTTTGTGAAAATTTCTGCATTCCTGGAGATCACTTTGCGCCAGCACAATCAAAGTTATCCCATTTTACGGCAAAATAAAGCCAGTGAATTGCAGTAAAATCACCCAAAACCTCGGAGAAAATTGAGCATGGATTCACAGATGATGACTTCAAAGCCTCAAAGCCTTTCAATGTGGTTGCGTCGTGACCTCGCGCTTCCCCAAGAACATGGCGCCTGGGTTTTTCTTCTTAGCCCCCTCGCCCTCGGTTTAGCCACAGCCAATCGTCCCCTTTCAATAAACTCGGTTGTGCTTTTGATCACCGCTCTGGTTGCTTTCCTCTTTCGCCATCCTCTTACGTTGGTGGTCAAGTCTCTAAGTGGCCGTCGCTCACGCGCCGATCTATTTGGTGCTATCTTGTGGGCGTGCGCCTACGGACTGTTGGGTTTGGTCGGTTTAGGATTTCTTTTGGCTCAGGGCTTTAAGGAACTGCTCTGGTTAGCCCTTCCCGCACCGCCTATCCTGGCGATTTACCTCTATCTCGTCAGCCAGCGTGCCGAACGCCATCAGCCCATTCTGGATTTTGCAGTTGCTGTCGTCCTGGGGCTGGGTGCACCGGCTGCCTATTGGGTCACCAAGGACACTTACTCCTCCACTGGTTGGACGCTCTGGGGGTTATGCAGTCTTCACGCCTTAACCTCCATCGCGCACGCTTTCATGCGCCTAGGACAACGACGGTGGCAAAGTTTACCCCCTCTTTCAACCCAAATCCGAACCGCCCTGCCCGCCCTAGGCCTCAACCTTTTGGCGGTTAGCACAACAGGTTTCTTTTCCGCAATCTCCCTATTACCTTCATGGCTTCCCCTTGCCTATGCCTTACAATTATTTGAGTCGGCTTGGGGGTTTTGGAGACCTGCGCTAGGACAAAAACCCACCCAAATCGGTCTACGACAACTTATCATTAGCGCCCTTTTCACCTTACTTTTCATCGTATTGTGGCATACCTAGAAAATTTCATCACCCCTTGAGGGCACCAGCCAAAATACCACGGATAAAGTAGCGCCCCAATAATAGGAAGAACGTCAATGGGATGAGGACAGCGATCAGCGCCGCCGCCATTTGCAAGTTGTATAGCGCCACGAAACTGCCTTTCACCTCGGCAAGTTTGACTTGGATCGTCGTGGTCAGAGGTGTAGATAATGTTAGTGCCAGAAGGAACTCATTCCATACCTGAGTGAAGATAATAATTGCAACTGATGCATAAGCCGGGAGGGAGATAGGGGTGACCACGCGGAAGAAGATCTGTAATTTACTTGCACCATCCACCTCAGCAGCCTCTTCTAATTCCCGCGGTACGGAAAGAAAGAAGGTGCCCATCAGCACTGCCGCCAACGGCACATTGAGCACCAGATAACTGAGGATTAAACCGGCATGAGTTAACGCCAAACGTGTCAGCGCCATCAACTGCACCAATGGGATCAACACCACCTGGTAGGGAAGATAAAGTGCAATCCCAACCAGGATGAACAAAAACCGCACCCATCCTGCTCGCACCCGTGCTAAATAATACCCCCCCAAAGCACCGAAGAACGTAGCCAACAGGGTCACCGTAAAGGAAATAATTGAGGAATTCCTCAGTGCCGGGGCAATCAATCGCAACGCAGTGGCATAGTTCTCCCATTGAAGGTTCCCACTTAGTACCAGATAGGTGCGTTGGGTGATCTCCACCGGTGTCTTCAGCGAGGTTGCAAACATGACGTAAATAGGCAAGAGATAACTAACCGTCAGAAAGGCCAGCGCTAAAATGGTTAGCAGAAAAAGGATAGGGTTGCGGCGAATTATTCGAACCATCGTTGAAATGCGTAGAGGGTATAGGGGATGACAACAATGAACGCGATCAGGAAGATAATGACACCCAATCCGGCTCCCAGTGCAACCAAATGCTGCTGGAAGGTAGCGATGAACATAAAGAAGGCCAACACGTCAGTTGAATATCCCGGCCCACCAAAGGTCACAATATAAACGATATCGAATACTTTGAGAGTTGATATTAACAACAACGACACCAAAACCAGCAAGCCGCTACGGATGTTGGGCACAATCACATCAAACAGGATACGCAATTTGGAAGCACCATCCACTGTAGCGGCCTCAACCATTTCTTGGAGTTCCGTGGTACGGAACGACGATTGCAAGATGATGACCGCAAAGCCCAGATATTGCCAGATAAATATCACAATAAGCCATAAGGTAGCCGTTTTGGGGTCATTGACATAATTAGAAACCAGAAAGTCAAGTCCCAGTGCCCTGAAGATGGTATTCAGAACCCCTTTGTCTGGCTGATACATCCAGGACCAAATGGTTCCAGTGACGATAAATGACATCGCCACCGGATAGAGTATCAGAGTACGTACATAACCCTCTATCCCCCGTATCGGGCTGATCTCCAAAAGGTAGGCAATGAAAAGGGCAATAACCACTGTTGGCACCACCCCCAAGAGTAACCAGCGCAAGTTGTTACGCACGTCCACCCAGAACCGATCCAAGCCCACCATTAACTGATACCACTTTAGTCCTGCGAAATGGAAATTGGGAGATGTGCCTGACCAGTCCGAAAAAGAGACATAAATCGTCCACATCAGCATGCCGTAAAGGACAATTAAAAAAACCAATAGAGGTCCCAGGAAGACCAATGTTTCTCCAAATCGGAAACGAATCGTTCGCTTCTCCAAGGCATCCTCTCTGCCAACGGGTAGAAAGAGCCTTCCCCTCCCCTATAAAGGGGGGAGAAGGCTCTTTTCATGCGAGCCATTTTATGGCCACTGATACCAGGCCGCTCCTTCTTTCACCTGGTAGGTGGTGAAGAGATCGCCCACCGTCTTGATCGTAGCATCTACATCCGGCGTGACAACAAAGGCGGCAATGGCATCCCAGTAAGCCTGCGTGAAGGAGAAGGGAGCGATGCTACCATGCTGATCGAGGATCAGTTTGGTGGGATTCTCGCGCACGTAGGTCATCAGCTCCTGGCGGATGGGATCCGGAAATTCTTTCGGATCAATGTCAATGCGCGCAAACAAACCGCCCTGGATAACATCGGTCGGGATTTGCAACTCCGGCGAGGCAACCACGCGCAGCCAATCCATAGTGGTCTTCGGATGCGGCGCGCCCTTGGTCAAGCCGTAAGTATCAGGATGGAAGAGCAAGATGCGTTCGGGCTTCTGCGGGAAAGTTACCGCACCGAATTCCTGCCCTGGCGTCCAACCACGGCTCTTGAAATAGCCGATGGCCCAGGTTCCCATGATCACCATCGCCGAATCACCCGAAACCAGCAGACCGCAGGATTCATCCCAGGTCAGACCAGGGTTAGTGGTGTTGATGTAGGGGATTAACTCCTTGAACTTCTCCAAGGCGGTCTTGAAAGTGGCATCCGTCTTGACATCAATCTCGCCCTTGTAGAGTTTGACGTAGTATTCCGGACCACCCACTTCCAGCAAGATGCTGTCAAAGACAAACGCCGCACCCCACTTCTCCTTGGCGCCTAAGGCCAGCGGCGCCATATTCGGCTTGGCTGCTTTGATCGCCTTGGCCACACTGATCAACTCATCAAACGTCGTGGGCGGGGAGAGTTTAAGTTCATCGAAGAGCGGTTTGTTGTAGTACAGAATGTTCTGGATGTGCATGTTAAGCGGCACCGTATACGGGTGCCCATCAATCGTTACCGCATTTGCCAACGGCTTCGGGATCACATCCGCATACTTGAGTTCCGCCCACAGGTCATCCAAAGGCACCAGGTATCCGCCATCCACATATGACTTCAATTCCGCCCCACCCAGGGTTTGGAACGTATCAGGTGGTAATCCTGCGGATAGACGCGCCTGGAGCACCACGCGATGGGAGACTCCGCCACCACCTGCAACCGGGTTCTCAACAATTTCCACATCGGGGTATTTGTCCTTGAATGCCTTAAACATGGCATCTGCGGCTTCGCGCTCACCGCCCGCCGTCCACCAGTGGAAGATTTCTAGTTTGCGTTCTTCCGGTTTGGGGGTTGCAGTCACAACCACTTCGCGGACCTCAGGGGTCCCTTTGATTTCAACAACCTGAGTAACCACCACCGTCTTGACCACTTCCTGAGGTTGGCAGGCTGCCAACACCAGACTCAAGACGGTCAAAGCGGTTACTACAATCAGCCATCGCTTGCTCATATTCTCCTCCTCCTAAACGAGCATAGGACCAGACTTGACTTGAGGAACAAATTACAACCCAATTAATCACTCCTTTACAGGGTAGCCCTTATTATCCTTAGATTTGTGATATCCATCCGTAGATAACACCACCTCCTTTCGACCCCTATCGGTCAGCAATGCCACCTGAAATGAGCTATTACATCATCGTGTCACAGAGCAATTCAACAACAATGTGGGTGACCCTATTCGATGGTGAAAATGCCTTGACGTGTCACCCGCCAAACTTTGATTAGCTTTATACACAATATATACAATAGCACGACTTTTTGGTTTGTCAAGAATTTTTCCTTGCAACC
>NZ_JBWGPQ010000038.1:0-23946 GCF_056331585.1 Thermanaerothrix sp. | reverse complement strand
GTGGGGGGGAGGGGGGGGGGTGGTGCTGCGTTCGCGAAGAGGTCATCGCCGAACCAGCCGCCGGTGTGTTCGGGCAGGCCGGTCGGGTGACGGCGCAGGGCCTGGGTCTCGCCGGCCGATGGGGCCGCTGGAGGCGAAGTGACTGGCGCCTCACCCGCGGTCACTGCGGAGCTAGGGACGTCGGGTACGGTTGGACGGGCTGCCGCCCCGGGCTCAAGCGGGCTTTGCGGGCTTTGTGCGAATGAGGCAGGTGCCTCAGGCAGGGTCTCAGCAGCAGGTGAGCCGGGTTCAGCTGCCGTTTCCGCCGCGGATTCTGCACCGGGCGGCGTGTTTGCAGCGGCAGGGGAGGCTGAGCCTTGTGCCGCAGGTGGCGTAGACGGCGGTGTGGGTGTGGATGTGCCGCCCGCGGCCGGGGCCGGCTGTTCTCCCGCCGCGGCCGCCAGCCGGCGCAGGCGTTCGCCGGGGCGGGTGGGCTGGGTATCGTCCAGAGGGGTTTTCTCGTCTTGATTCATTGTGGTCACCTTCGCCGGGACAGAGTGATTCAACTCGCCTCTATCGCAGACCGGGTTGTCCTCATTCTAACATAAGATGAAAGGCTCACGGCGTTAGATGAGTAGGTACCATGCCAGGCCGCCCAGGACGAGGTTGATCCCCATATGGGCCCAGGCGGCGGTGTGCCAGGTGCCGCGGCGCAGGCGCAACCCAGCCAGTGCCAGCCCCAGGCCAAAGGCCGGGAGAAGCAGGAGGGGCCGCCCCTGCCCAAGGGCAAACAGCGCTGCCGAGAGCACCACAGCGCGCGAGCGGCCCCATCGGGCGGCTATTGCATCCAACAACGCGGCGCGAAAGAAATGCTCTTCCACCCACGGTGCAAGAATTACGCCAATCCCCAGCCAGAGGGCTGAGATAGGTGGAGGCAGGTTGGGGATCAGTGCACTTGCGTCCGGCCAACGGCTCTCAAACCCGGCCAGAAGTAGGGCATAGGCCAAGCCGGCCAACCCACCCAGCCCCAACCCCAGCAGGAAACCCATTCCCTGGTCACGCAGCGATGTCCAGCCCTGCGCCAGTAACGGTCGACCCCGTGGTAGTGGCGTCGCTAACAGCAAGGCTAACACTTGCCATAAATATAACCATGGCTGGCCCAGCATTAATATCTGGGTTGGCTGGGGGAGCATACTTGCTGAGGCGCGGGCACCGACGAGGAGCACACCCAAATAGAGCAGCCAGGGCAACCCATAGGCCAGAATGAAGGTCCCCAACATTGCCCGGGGCGAACCTGGCTGCAACCAGATCAACAGCCACCGTAATCCCACCAGGGCCAGCCCCAACAGCCCCAGCATAGGGAGCAGCAGGATCAGCAATGGGCGCAGTTCGGCAGCATTGGGCATCGGCGGGTTAGTGATGCGGGACCAGGATTGGCCCCCAGGCTTTCCGGGCTATGTTTCCGTTACGGAGGCCGCCCCTGGTCACATGACATTAGCAACCACCCAACTCAATCGGCGTCTGACAGGGTGTAGGCGTACGCGTTGCCGTCGGTCTTACCGTGTTGGTCGGCGAAGGCGTGCGGGTTGGCGTCCTGGTGATGGTCGGCGTGGGAGTGATGGTGCGGGTCGGGGTGATCGTGCGCGTGGCGGTCGGCGGCGCCGGCGTGAACGTGCGAGTTGCCGTGCGGGTGATGGTGGGCGTGCGCGTGACGGTGCGGGTGTAGGTGGGCGTGGGAGTCGGCGCCTGAAGCACTAGCGTGGTCAGAATCAGGCTCGATTTCGGACGGCCATCGGTGTTGCGGGCTAGGATGGCAACCGTGTAAGTGCCGTTTTGGATCACCTGACCGGGCTTATTCGAGGCTCCCTGCCACCAGGTATCAATGCCCACGCGACGGGTGGTACAATTGCCTTGGCTATCCCCAAAGAGGCAGTAGATGGGTGAGGTATCACGGAAGTAATGCACTAAGTTACCGTTGCTGTTGTAGACAAAGAAGTAGACGTAGCTAATATTACGATCCCAGTCGCCGCTGCCCTGGTGCCCTTCTACCCGCGCACGCAGGCTGAAATTGAGCCCGGAGATAATCGGCGTGGGCTGAATATTGGGGCCCATCAAGCCACTCACATTCATGGCACAAGACAGAGTGGGCACTGGCGTGGGAGGAATCAGGTTGTAGTAGATGGTACCGTTAAATTCCCCGCTCCAGTAGAAGTTCTGGGCTTCTATCGCCGGAACCGGGGTCACACTCATACGCGGCGTGGGCGTGCCGGCACCAACCACCGGATAGGAATTCACATAAGGTGTGATCCAGAAGGTGAAGGTGTTAGAACCGGGGTTGGGCGAGCCGTAGACCCACTTGAAATAGGTGCTGCCCAGCGCGCCCAGATTCTGGTTGCTGGGGTTGATAAACATATGGGCGAACGGGTAGGTGCCGGTATCGGGCGGGTCGTAAATCTTGGTCGTATTGCCGTTATTGGCGTACCAGTTGAAAATGTGCCCGGGGCGTGGACCCTGCATCTGGTTGTGCCAGTTGCCGCTCCAATCCAACGCTGCACCGCTGAACTGGATCAGATAGGGCCCTGTGTTCTGCAACTGGGATTCGAGCACATAGCCTCCACTGCTCAGCAATTGGAACATCAGGTCTTCTTCACCGATGTTCTGCAGTAGAGAACAATCCGGCACCGGGGTGGGGGTGCGCGTGGCGGTAGGCGTGCTGGTACGGGTGGGCGTGCTGGTAGGGGTATCCGTGGGGGTAAGGGTGGAGGTAGCCGTGGGCGTTTCAGAAGGGGTAGGAGTGAAGGTCGCTGCCATGCCGATGGCACCGGCCAGGCCGGTGACGCGCGAGACGCGGAACTTTTCCACGATGCCTTCGCGCTGGGCACTGACCAATAGTCCATCCCACCATCCATTGGCACCCGGTGTCCACAGGGCAGCCACGTTGGGCAACGGTGTGATCAGGGCATGGCGGTAGGTCAGGGTAACGCGCACGCGGTCGCCGGGACCGCCGGGGTCGTCCATGTAGCGGATGATGTTGCCGTTCTCATCCATTTCAATACACACCGGCAAGTAATCGTGGTACTGAGGAGCAAGGCGTTCGGCGGTCAGGAAACCGAACTGTGGTTGCCCCCCATCATAATGGCGGCTGCTACAAATGGAAACCGCAAAATAGCCAGTGCGGTTGGGGTTGCCGCGATACTGCGTGCTGAACGCGGTAAAAGGATGACTGAGATAGCCGAGATAATCCTGGGCGATGGCGAAATCATCGAACGCCGCCGCGATGCCCATTGCCCCGGCCAGAGCGGCATCACGAATCGAAGGCAAGCGCGCCCAGTCTTGCAGGCGGTTGGTCATCTCTTCGGCCAGGCGGTCGTCTTCGGTGGTCACCCTGCCGTCGCCGTTCCAATCGCGGCGGGACGGCACTTTGCAATCCACTTTACCATCGGCCAGGTCTTCGTCGCCCAGCCCGTAAATGGCATCTGCCTCATCGCAGTAGTCGGGGTTATAAGCACCGGTGACGGCATAGCGCACGCCGAAGCGGGCGCCGTTTTCCAGCGCCAGCCAGGCCTGCATAAAGCGGCCAAACTCAATAATGCCGAAGATCAATAACAAGAACAGTGGCAGGGCCAGCGCGAACTCCACCAGCGCCTGGGCGCGGTGGCGCCGGGCGGTGCAAAAATGTGTTCTGAGGTTAATCATCGTGACCCTCCTCCCTCCCCAAGGGGAGGTTTGCCAAACACCGCTTATGCCGAGAGATCATGTCTTGTGCAAGCATTGTCTTCCCCATCCTAGTCAGTAATACGCGTGTAGATGCGCGAAGCAATATCCTCAAAGATCTTGAGCAGCCCACTGCTGGTACTGGTGTAGTAGTACTGACCGCAACTGCGGTAAGCCGGGGTTGCCGCACACGGGTCGGTGGTGCGGTCGCCATCATCGCCCACCGCCGCGGCATAACGCAGCAATTTCTCACCTAACGCCACATTCCCCAGGCCGATGGAGTAAATGGCCACGTCGTTACCCCGGGGTTCGTTGGGGTTATTAGATTTGGTCAAGGCAAGTTGATCAATCATATCCATCGCATAATCCATGACACTATAACGATAATCCTCAGGGTTCTGAAGCACCCACGTTGTACCCGGCGGGCAGGTGGAGGCACTGGCATCCACACAATAGCGTGGGGTAAGCGAGGTGTCCTTGCAGGCCAAGGGCCACCAACCCTGATTCAACTTGCCATTGCAAAAACCGTTGGGATAGGCCGAGGGCACCGCGCCGCCGGTGTTAGGGGTATCCCCGATGCCGGTGCCGCCGCTACCGTAGGTATCGCTGAGGTTGGCGAAGCCATCCGAAAGCAGGACCAAGACCCAAATGCTATCCGGGCGGGCATCCTCAAACACGCGCGTTGCCGCCCGAATGCCACATCCGGTGCAGGTGGAAAGGAAGGACAGCGAGGGCTTGAGGCCCGGAACACCGTATTTGGCACGCTCCTTGTCGTAGTAAGCAACGCTGGCATCATGATCGGCCTGGGTGAAGACGCCATCGCCATCCCAATCGAACGCGTCCAGTTTGCCGTTGTCATCGCACGGCACCCCACCGGCGCCGAAAGGATTCGGCGCGCCCTCATCGGTGCTCCACCAGCGGTCGGCGACGCGAGGATCGGTCATCGGCGGGCAGGTGTAGCCCAGCTTCGTCGGGTTATCATAATCCGCGCCATCACCGTCCAAGTCCTCAGGGTTGACCGGATTGTAGAGTTTCTTATCCCGCCAGGGCGCCCATAACTTACCGAACGGCGGGTCATCATGCAGTTTAATGCGGTCGATGGCCGCCTTTACCTGCTCCAGGTCATCGCTCATCATGACCAGGTTGCCGCTTTTATCTGGAATTGGGTAGATAACGGCTTGAGAATCAAATGTGACCAAGCCAACCCGGTCATAGCCATCATAGAGTTTATCCACCAGCGCCTTAGCCGCTTCTTTGGCGTCGCGCAGGGATTTACAGGTATTGGTGAGGTTGCAACCGCCGGGGCCATCAGGGTCATAATCCGGGCCGAAGCCAGGCGTGCCCTCGGCCATAGATTCGGAAATATCAATTGCAATCACCAGGTCCACCGACGCCGCCTCGGAGATGGCATCGGTGGTCAAGGGAATACTGCGGAAGCCGAGCAAACTGAGGAAGTACAGCGGCGCGTGTTGGGTTGCGCGCACATAGACCAGGCGGCGCGCCGCCTCGCCGCGCAAAGTATCCGGGCAGCGGCTATAAAAGAACGGCGCTAAGGTTTGCAGGTCCGGGTCCGGACCAAGGATGCCATCGGCATCACAAATGCGCACCACCAGGTCTACCTGGCTCATATCCAGGTTGTGTAGTTCCAGGGCTTCCTCGGCAGAGCCGATCATGCGGCTCAAGTCCATGGTGCCATCGGGATTGCGGTTGACCTCACCCCGCTTAAACGAATTGGCGGCAGCAACCGACGCTGCATCCACCGCGCGCTTGAGATGCCCGTAGGTCACATAAAGTGAGCCGGCATCAATCGCCAGTCCGACGAAGAAGACCAATGCCAGCAGGGTAATGGCAAAGACCACCAGAATCTGACCACGAGGGCGAAAACGGTTCATCTCACGGTGCTCCAGGGGTAGGCGTTGGCTGTGCAGCCGGCAAAGGCATAATCGTGTAGGTCGTGATCTGGAACGGGTCGGGGACAAACGCGGTGAAAACGGGGAGTTTAAGCATTTGCTCATGGCAGTAATACACCTCAACCGCAACAAACCCTTTGTTGGGGGTGGAATAGTCGGAGAGCAAACTCTGAACGACATCACGGGTGAAATGGGGGGCCGTGCGCACCACGTTACCCTGACAGTCTTTATTCCAGTTACCGTAGAGCGAGTAGTACCCGTTCGGTTTGGGCCACACATCGGTCACAATATTACCCGAGACGGTATAGACCGAAATGACCACATCGTCGGTGGCAGGGTTAAGATAAACAAACGGATTCATGCCGTTGCAAAAGTTGGGATCGGTGCACAAGGAAGATCCCTGAGGGGGCGAGAAGATGCACGAGGTAGTAAACCAGAAATCATAGTAATCCGGGTTACTGCACGATCGGGCCCCGATGTGGGCAGTTTGGAATGGATCGCGCACTGAGGCAAAACGCGCCGCCTCGCGGGTCAGGTCGAGCAAGTCAAGGTAATGCCCGATGAACACGGCCACCTCAACGACCCCCAACAGCAAGATCAGCAGGACGGGCAACACCAGCGCCAGTTCAATGAACGACTGGCCACGTGGTTGGGGAAAGCGAACGCGCCTTATGGATAATCTCACCCTGACCTTCTCCGTAAGTTTTTTGAAGATCGACCAGCCACAGCCTTGGCCTGAGATAACCCTCTACCGCGGCCTGATTTTACAATAGTCGAAAGTGGCTTGATCTGTCAAGCCATTCTTAGGATTCTGTAAGGTGACTGTCATGGTTTTATCACTATTTTTTCATCTAATTTTCACGATTAATTATTGAAGTAGGACTCACGTTAGAGACAAAACCGAGCTCTCCCCGTGCCATGGGGCAACGGGGGAGAGCTCGGTATCGGGCATACTTTTCTTCTCGCCTACGGCAGGCGATAGGATAGCAGTTCAATCGTGTAGGGGGGCGCGCCATCGGTTTGGCCCATGCTTTTCACCATGCCCACACCGCGCGCCAGCCATTGTGTACTCTGTTCTTCGATCTCGAACGTCATTCCCTCGGCAACACTGGTGGTGAAATGAACTTCGCACGTCACCCGCAAGGCATTGAAGGTCCCGGCCGGCACGGTGATGGTCTCAAAATCCTCAGCCCGGCAGGCATAATTCCCCTCGGTACGGGTCTCAACGACGATCTCCCCCTCCATGGTGCTCTGGCCACGAAAGACCGTTTTTTGATACCAGGTCTGCCCGGGACGCAGATCGGCCGGGTGATAAAACCCTTCGTTCGACTCGAGGGTGACATCCGTCTGCATTCCTCCGGCGAAGACCGAGCCAGCCACCGGCCCGGGGGTGAGGTAGATCAGGTTGCCGTCCTTGCACTGCCAACGGCCCTGACGCACCGCGCCGGCGGCAAACTCGTCCTGATCCACAAAGCTGTCCGCGGTTACCTTGATAATGGAGCGGGTAAAGGTGTCGGTGGTTTCAGGATCAGTTGGTAATTCCACGTCGTCCCCAAGCGCACCGGTAGATAGGGATTCTTGCAGGCCGGACTGCCGAACCCACCCAATCCGCCCCTGCTCCCGCTGAGCCCACCCTCACCGCCGCTGCCGACGGCGGGAACATCGTGATCTTCAAGATCGTTCCGGGCGAATCACAAGCCTCTTACGAGGTCGGCGAGACCTTCTTCAACCAGAATAATCGCTTCAACCTCGCCGTGGGGGGTGACCACCGCCATCGCGGGGCAAATTGAAGCCAACCTGGCCGATCCCCCGGCCAGCCGCATCGGGACGATCACGATTGACGTCAGCCAATTGAAATCCGACAGCACGCGCCGCGATAACTACATCCGCAACAACGCCCTGGAGTCGGCGCGCTACCCCATCGTCACCTTTGTTCCCACCACCATTGAGGGTTTGCCCACGACCTACGCCGAAGGGCAGGATTACACCTTCCGCGTCCGCGGCGACCTGACCGTGCGCGAGATCACCCGCCCGGTCACCTTTGACGTGACGGCGCGGTTGGAGGGCCAGACCCTGCGCGGCATGGTCACCACGACGATCCGGATGAGCGATTTCGGCGTCGGCCCGATTGACCTGGTGGGTATCCTGCACACCGAAGATGAGGTGAAACTGACGTTGAAATTCGTCGCCCGGCCTTAGATCCGGCCCTCCCGTTCCCCTCCGGCGGAGGGTATAATCAAGAGGTGCTGTGGTTCAGCACCCCTTTCCAAATTAATAATCTTCGTGCAGGAGTAGTAACCGATGAGTGACGGCAAAAAAGTCCGCGTGGCCATCATTGGCGTTGGCAACTGCGCCTCATCCCTGGTGCAGGGGGTTTATTTTTATCGCAACGCGGCGGATACCGACCGCATTCCCGGGCTGATGCACGTCAACCTGGGGGGCTATCATATCCGCGACATCGAATTCTCGGCGGCCTTCGACGTGGTGGATACAAAGGTAGGCAAAGACCTCTCGGAAGCGATTTTCGCCTACCCGAATAACACCTACAAGTTTACCGATGTGCCCCACCTTAACGTGCCGGTTTACCGCGGCATGACCCACGATGGGTTGGGCAAATACCTCAGCCAGATTGTGCGCAAAGCTCCCGGCCCGACCGCCGATATCGTCAAAATCCTCAAGGATACCGGCACCGATGTTGTGGTCAATTACCTCCCCGTGGGCTCGGAAATGGCGACCAAGTGGTACGTGGAGCAGGTGCTGGATGCCGGCTGTGGTTTTGTGAATGCCATCCCGGTCTTTATCGCCAGTTCCGAGTACTGGTCCAAGCGCTTCATTGATCAGAACCTGCCCATCATCGGCGATGATATCAAGAGTCAGGTGGGTGCTACGATTTTGCATCGCGTGCTCACCAGCCTCTTCGTGGATCGCGGGGTACGCCTGGATCGCACGTATCAACTCAACTTCGGCGGGAACACCGATTTCCTGAACATGTTGGAGCGCGAGCGCCTGGAATCGAAGAAGATCTCCAAGACCGGCGCGGTGACCAGTATGCTGCCCTACACCCTGCCGGAGGAGAACATTCACGTTGGGCCAAGCGATTACGTGCCCTGGCTGACCGACCGCAAGTGGTGCTACATCCGCATGGAAGGCACCACCTTCGGTGAGGTGCCGCTCAATCTGGAAGCCAAACTGGAAGTGTGGGATTCGCCCAACTCCGCCGGGGTGGTGATTGACGCCATTCGCTGCGTCAAACTGGCGCTGGATCGCGGCATCGGCGGCCCGCTCTACGGCCCGGCGGCTTACTTCATGAAGACCCCGCCCAAGCAGTTCAAGGATGAAATCGCGCGCGAGATGACCGAAGCCTTTATCCGCGGCGAGAAGGTCTAAGTTCTTTTTGGGCATCCTGGAACGACGATGAAAGGCCTCTCCTTTCTGGGTCCTGGGCACAGGCGCTACGGTTGGGGGGTACTCCTGCTGGTCATCAGCCTGGGGTTGAGCGCCTGTGCCACGGCCTGGGGGGCAACGCCGTGGGTGACGCCCACCGCCTTGGCACCGCCAACTGCGAGCGCAACGGCCGCCCTCGGTTCGGTCCCGCCCACCCCCTCTCTCCCGCCCACTTTGCTCCCTACCCCCTCGTTTTCTCCCACCGCCCGTCCCACCTCATCCCCGCCGCCGCTCTTCCAGACCCGCCAGTTGCTCAGCGGGGTTATCCCCCAGAGCTATCTCGACGCCTGCACCTACCTGCGCCTGCGCTGGACGCCCGGCAATGCCGCGCCGGGCACGATCGTGGTGCCCTTTATGTACCACAGCGTGCGCCAGAGCGGTCGCCCCATCCGCGACAACATTACCGTCAGCGCCGATTACCTGGCGCAAAGCCTCGAACACGCCCACGACCTGGGCTTTCAGACCATCACCATGGCCGAATTGGCCGCTTTCTTGCACCATAACGCCTACATCCCGCCGCGTTCCCTGCTGATCATTGTGGATGATCGCTCGCAGGGCACCGTGCGCAACCATTTTCTACCTCTGCTCGAAAAATACGATTGGACGTTGACCATGGCCTATATCACCGGCGTGGGAAATGACCGCGAATGGCAAGAGATCCGTGACCTGGTCGCCACCGGGCGGGTGGACGTGCAGGCGCACGGCTTCCTGCATAATGCCGAAACCTACTTCACCGAGAGCACCCCGGAAGACATCCTGCACCAGGAAATTGAAGGCCCGATCACGGCGCTGGAAACCCACCTGGGCACTCGCCCCCGCGCCTTCATCTGGCCCGGTGGCAACTTCACCGCCCGCGCCATTCAGATTGCCCGTCAGGCCGGCTACGACCTGGGCTTTACGGCCTACGCCCGCGGCCCACTGATGTTCAACTGGGTTCCCCTGGGTGAGCCGGAGCAAGCCATGCACGACCCGTTGATGGTCTTGCCCCGCTACTGGGGCACCACTGCCTATGTCAACCTGGATGCGGCGGTCGCCATCGCCGAGGCCGCGCAGGCCTTTGCCGCTGCTCAACGCGAGCAGGAACTGGCTTGGTACCGCCAGAACTGCTCGGTGGAGGATCCATTGCCTGTGGAGTGAGTGCCATGACCGATGCCTGGATGGACGGTTGTCCCTTCTGCCGAATTGTGCGCGGTGAGACCAACACGCGTATCCTGTATCAGGACGACCTGGTCACCGCCTTCCCGGATATCCGCCCAATTGCGCCCTATCACTTCCTGATTGTGCCTAACGTGCACCTGGAGTCGGTCAACGAGGTCGAACCGGCGCACGAAGCGGCGCTCGGGCGGATGTTCAGCGTGGCGCGCCGCCTGGCCGCAGATTACCACGTTACCCACAGCGGCTACCGCCTCATCGTCAACACCGGCCTGCATGCCGGGCAATCGGTGTTTCATCTGCACATGCACTTCATCGCCGGGCGGCATATGCCGTTCCGCGCCTGAAAGAGATCGGGCATGCGGCGGAAGGGTATCTGGATCACGTTACTGTGGGGGCTGGGCCTGCTCTTGCTGGCCTGCGTGCGCTATGCCGACCGCGCTCCGGCCTGGGTGCCGGCGGGTTCGGCCTCGGTTCCTGTTTCTGCCGCGGCAACGCTCACCCCGCCCCTGCCCTTCCGACCCCCCACCCGCCCGCCGGGAGCGCCGATCTACACCCCCACCCCCGATCCCCCGCGTGTGCTTCCGACCCTGCGCGTCGCGGAAGAGACCTACACCGTGCAGTCCGGCGACACCCTGGGACAAATTGCCGCCCGCTATGGCCTTGCCTTGGAGGCCCTGATCACGGCCAACCAGATCACCAACCCCGACCTGCTCTACCCGGGGCAAGTGCTGGTCATCCCCGCCCCCACCCCCGCCGGCAGCGCGCCTGCCTTCAAGATCATCCCCGATTCGGAACTGGTTTACGGCCCGGCTACGGTAGGCTTTGACGTGGCGGCCTGGATTGCCGCGCAAGGGGGTTACCTGGCGACCTATCAGGAAACCCTGGGCGAGGTGGCGCTGAGCGGGGCCGAGATCGTGAGCGAGATTGCGCGCAATTTCTCGGTCAACCCGCGCTTGTTACTGGCCGTGCTGGAGCATCAGAGCGGTTGGGTGACCCAGGCCCAACCCGATCCAACCTGGCTGGATTACCCCCTGCGCTACGTGGACACCCGCCGCAAGGGGTTGTATCGCCAGCTGGCCTGGGCTGCCAACAACCTCAACCGCGGTTATTACCTGTGGCGGGTGAATGGGCTGGGGCACTTTTTGCTGGCTGATGGTAGTATCGTGCCGGCGGCCAACACGATCAACGCCGGCACGGCCGGGGTGCAGTATCTGTTCGGCCTGCTCTACGGGCGGGCCGAGTGGGAAGCGGCGGTGGGTGAGAACGGCCTGTTCGCCACCTACGCGCGCTCCTTCGGCTACCCCTTCGATTGGGCAATTGAACCGTTGCTCCCGCCTGACCTGACCCAACCGCCCCTGCACCTGCCCTTCGAGCCGGGGGTGATCTGGTCGTTCACCGGCGGGCCACACGGGGGCTATGGGGATGGTTCGGCCTGGGCGGCATTGGATTTTGCCCCCTCGGATGGCCAGTACGGCTGTCGTGAGAGCGATGCCTGGGTCACCGCTGCCGCGGATGGGTTGGTGGTGCGTTCCGAGCCGGCGGTGGTGGTGCTTGATCTGGACGGTGATGGTTACGAGCAAACCGGCTGGAGCCTGTTCTACCTGCACATCGCCACGGCTGACCGCGTGGCCGCGGGGGTGCAGCTCAAAGCCGGCGACCGCATTGGCCACCCCTCGTGCGAGGGCGGGGTGTCCAGCGGTACGCATGTGCACATCGCCCGCCGCTACAACGGCGAGTGGATCCCTGCCGATGGTCCGCTCCCCTTCAATCTGGATGGTTGGATTTCACAGGGGAAGGGGGTAGAATATGAAGGAACGTTGGTGCGTGATGGTGTGGTCTTGGAAGCCTCAGAACGGCGCAGCCCCCAGAATCAAATCCAGCGCTAGGCCGCTGGGGATTTTGACTATCCTGATGGTCTGGTTGATGAGCGCGCTGGCCTGCGGGGGACAGGCCTACTTCAGCGCGGCCGAATTGACCGCTACCGCTGCCTGGTACAGCGGCGCCGGTGGCGGTAGTGAGATCACGCCACCCGGGCCGGTGCTCCCCACGCCGGTCCAGGGCGAGCAAACCGATCCTACCGTGCCGCCGACAGCACTTCCCCCCGCCCCCACAGGCACCTTCAGCCCTACCCCGACCGACGTCGGCACGCCGCGCCCGCCTATCCTCTATCATGCCCAAGCCGGGGATACCGTGCCGGCGCTGGCAGTGCGCTATGGCGTCGCGCCGGACGAGATCACCTCACCCGATCCGCTTGACCCAACCGGGTTGATCACGCCGGGGCAGTTGCTGGTCATCCCCAATCGCCTCGACGATGGCTTGGGGCCGGATCAGCCCCTGTTGCCCGATAGCGAGGTAGTGTATTCCCCATCAGCGTTGGGATTTGACCTGGAGGCTTACATCAAATCCGCCGGGGGGTATCTGGCGGCTTACCGCGAATACCTCACCGACCGCACCTACACCGGCGCGGGGGTGATCGAGCGGGTGGCGATTGAAAATTCGGTCAACCCGCGCCTGTTGCTGGCGCTGGTGGAATATCAGAGCGGTTGGGTCTACGGACAGCCCGATTCTCCGGCGAAAGTGGATTACCCGCTGGGGTGGGTAGCCCTGGAGCGGAAGGGGCTTTACAAGCAACTCACCTGGGCGGTGCAGAATCTGTTTATCGGCTACTACCGCTGGCGCGAGGGCCGTCTGACCACCCTGACCTTCAAAGACGGCAGTACGTTGCGCCTGGCGCCCAGCCTGAACGCCGGCTCGGTGGCATTGCAGCACCTCTTCGCCCAACTTTACCCTTACCCACGCTGGGCCGAGGTGCTCTACGGGGAACAGTCCCTCCCGGCACTGTACGAGCGCATGTTCGGCAGTCCGTGGCTGCGTGCCCAGACGGTGGAGCCGCTAATCCCGCCGGGCACCACCCAGCCCGATTTCATCCTGCCCTTCCTGCCCGGACACACCTGGGCGTTCACTGGCGGGCCGCATTCAGCCTGGGGCCCCGATAGCGCCCTGGCTGCGCTCGATTTTGCCCCTTCGTCCACCCAGAGCGGCTGTACCCCCTCGGATGAATGGGCGACCGCTGTCGCCGCGGGGCTGGTGGTGCGCTCAGAGAAGGGGGTGGTCGTGCTCGACCTGGACGGCGACGGGCACGAGCAAACCGGCTGGGCCGTGTTATACTTGCATGTTGCCAGCGAGGGCCGCCCCCCGGTCGGCACCTGGCTGGAACAGGGCGATTTGGTCGGGCACCCGTCCTGCGAGGGCGGCTCGGCCACCGGTACCCATATCCATATTGCGCGCAAGTACAACGGCGAATGGGTGCTGGCCGATGGCCCCCTGCCGTTCGTTTTGGACGGTTGGCAAGCCCAAGCCGGTCGTGCTCCCTACCAGGGCCGCTTGGTGCGCGGCGATGAGGTCGTGGAAGCCTGTACCTGCGCGTCGTTTGAAACTCACATTACCCGCCGCACACCCTGAGCGTCCTGGGCGCGGCGAGGGATCCACCGAGTTATGTACCGATTTCGCATTCTGAGCGTGATTCTATTGATCAGCGCGGTGGTGGCATGTGCGCCGCAGCCGACGCCGTCTCCCCTGCTTGATCTGGCCGCCACCCGCCGAGCGGCCGCGACGCCTACCCCGGCGACGACCGCTACGGCGTTCCCTACTCGCCCGCCCTACCCACCCGGCACCCTGGTGGATTACACCGCCCAAACTGGCGATACCCTGCCGGCGTTGGCAGCGCGCTTCAACACCACCGAGGCCGAGATTCGCACTGCCAACCCCATCCTGCCCGAGCGCGTCACCACCCTGCCGCCGGGCTTGCCGCTGAAAATTCCCATCTACTACCGCCCGCTGTGGGGAAACCCCTACCAGATTTTACCGGACAGCCTCTTCATCAACGGGCCGGCCCAGCAAGGGTTCGACGTGGTTGCCTTTGTAGATGCTCAACCCGGCTGGTTCAAGTCCTACACCGCGTATCTGGGCGGCCAGAATCGCCGTGGGGGGGAGATCATCGCCCATATCGCCAAGAATTTCAGCCTCAGCCCGCGCTTGCTGTTGGCTCTACTGGAGTATCACACCGGCGCGCTCACCCAGCCCGAGATGCCGGCCGACCTAGGGCCATATCCCCTGGGCTACGCCGATCGCAATTACCCGGGACTGGGCCAGCAACTGACCTGGGCGGCCAATACCCTCAACAACGGCTACTACGCCTGGCGCAGCGGCCATTTGATCAGCATCGAACTGCCGGATGGGCGGGAGGAAACGATTGACCCCTGGCAGAACGCGACCAGCGCGGCGCTACACTATTACTTCTCGCGCCTGCTTGGCGGCACGGATTACGATCGCGCTATCGGCCCGGATGGGCTGGCGGCGACCTACCGCGCCCTCTTCGGTGATCCCTGGCAGGACGTGCAACCCCACCTGCCCGGTAGTTTGGAGCAGCCGGCGCTGCGCTTCCCCTTTGCATCGGGCAAGCCCTGGTCATTCACCGGCGGCCCGCATACGGCATGGGGCAGTGGTGAACCGTTGGCGGCACTGGATTTTGCCCCGCCGGCGGTGGTGGGGGGCTGTCAGCCCAGCGAGGAATGGGCAACGGCCGTGGCCGACGGTGTGATTGCGCGAGTGGACACGGCCAGCCTGGTGCTCGACCTGGACGGTGACGGCGATGAGCGCACCGGCTGGACAATCTACTACCTGCACCTGGCGCAGGCCAGTTTGCCCGCCGTGGGCACGGTGCTCAAGGCGGGTGACCCGATCGGGGTGCCCTCCTGCGAGGGGGGCACGGCAACCGGCACGCACGTGCATATCGCCCGTCGCTATAATGGAGAGTGGATCCCTGCCGATGGCCCGCTGGCGTTCAACCTGGAAGGCTGGGTGGCCGTCAACGGCGCTGCGCCTTATGAGGGCTACCTGGTGCAGCGCGGTCAGCGCATCCGCGCTTGCCTCTGTTCCGACCGCGCCAGCCAGGTCGAATCACGGCCGTGAGATTTCTTCCGCCTGCTGCCAGTAGGTTTCAAACAGCGAGCGGTCGGTGGTGGAGAGGGTATACTCGCTGAGGCGGATGTGCTTGCCGTAGGCCGCGTCGAACGGCGGCATGTTGATCGCCCGCCCTACGCTGTACAAGAAGCGGTCGTGTGGCATGTCGCGCCGCCCCAGCAAGCGGAATTCCAACCATACCCCTTTGTGGGCCAGTGCGGCGCGGATGGTGGCATATTTCTCCGCTGTAATTTGCGGCGGGTGTGGATCACGCGGCTGGGTCTGCTCGCGCGCCGTCAGCAGGCGCACCGAACGCACGCGCGGCGTCCCTTCCTGGAAGACATCCAACAGTAGATCAAAGACGCGGTCGTTGAAATAGGGATCCATCCAATCTATGTAATCCTGACAACTGGTCAGGAAGCGGCGCAGGGTCGCCCGTGTGGTCTCGGGGTCGCTGGGATCGGTGCGCAGGCCAACAATCTCGAAAGGCGTATGCGTCTCCAATAACGCTGCGGGATCGCGATGTACCCGCCCGCGCTGGCGCACGTAAGCGGCGAGTTTGCGGAAGGGATGTGCCTCAGGGAGCGCGCGGGCGCAGAACTCGTAATCGCCGACCACAAACAGCGCCAGACGGGCACGCGTGACGGCAACATTGAGCAGGTTCTCGGTGTTGTGCAGCCAATTCAGCGTGCCTTCTGCTATCCCCGGGCCGATCACGGTGGAAAAGAGGATAATGTCCTTCTCATCCCCCTGAAATGTATGCGCCGTGCCCACCGTGATCGCGCTATCCAGGGTTTGCAAGTTGTTTTGCAGGTGATCGGCTTGCAAGCGGAAGGGCGTCACCACCCCCAGGCTAATGTCGCGCTCCAGACCCCGGGTTTGCAAGCGTTCCCGGATTCGGGCAATGAGTTGGAACACCGCCTCGCTTTCGGCTGAATTGCCCCAACTGCTCCCCCGGTGCATCAGATTGCCCGCCGGCACATCCAGCCAATACACCCCGCCCCAGCGAACTGTAAACTCGGGATCGCGGTAGCGCCGCCGCAAGTCGGTTTTGATCTGCAGCCGCTCTTGGTAGAAATTCTGGTTGGAGAAGGTGATGATGCGTTCATCCGAGCGGTAGTGTTCGTTGAGCAGGATCACCCCCGGCTGGGTGCCGATACTGCGCTCGGCCAGGTCATAGAGCGATTGTTTGAGGTAATTGTAGGCGCTGAGATCAATGCCAATTTTTTGGGCCACATCCTGATGAACGTTGGCTTGAATGGTGGCTACATGGCGCAATTGCTGCGGATCGCCGATGATGGCGATGCGTTTGGCGCGGTAAAGCAGGGGTAAGGCCGAGGCAATATCGCATTGCGAGGCCTCGTCAATGACCACCAGGTCAAAAAGCGCGCCTTCCAGGGGAATGCTCTGCCGCGCACTCAGGTTCGTGGTTGCCCAGATGGGGAAGACGCGCTGAGCGGCCTCAAAGTGGCTATACACTATGGCCTTCAACTCGCGCCGATCGCCTTCGGAGGGTTGGTAATCCGGATCGTTCAACGTCTCCAGCGCGGTTACGTACTGGTTAACCTGCTTGATCACCTCATTGGGCAGGTGGCACACCTGTTTGAGCCACACCGTGCGTAGAACCTGCCGGCTGAGGGTAAACAAGCGCTCTTGCGTCTCGCTCAGGCGCTGGATGATGTGCTCTTCCTCACCCAGTTGTTCCAGTTTGGCCTGGTCATCGCGGCGCAGGGACTCGACATCCCAGGCGCGCAGGAAATTCAACCAATCCTGCACGGCTTGCACAGCGTCTTGGGGGTGTTCAAACCCTTCAAAACGCCACAGCCGGGTCACGGTGCGGGCGGGGGATGCGGCCAGCTGTTTCAACGCCACCAGCCCGCGCCGATTGCGCCCGATGAGGTCGTTCAATTGTTCCGCCAGGCGCGTTAACGCGGCTTGTAACTGGTCCAATGTTGCCAATGCTGCGGTCAGGTCCTGCTTCAGCGGCGTGGGGTCAAACCGCAGGCCGGTGGGCTGATAGGGATCGAACACGCCTGCGAGGTCAGCCAGCAGCGCTTCGCCGGCAGCGGGCAACGCGGCGCGCCGGTGTTCAACTTCGGCTTGGGCGGCAGCGAGCGCCGCTTGCGTCTGGTGGATCTGTTGGGTCAGGCGCGCCAAGTGGGCCCAGGTGAGCGCATCTTCAGCCCAGGTGCAAAGATCATCTGGGGTGAGGGTGGGCAGGGCCGCGGTTAGCGCGGGGAGGGGCAGCGGCGCCAGCACCTGGGCTAACGCCCGTCCGGCGCGTTTGATCAGCCCGTTGCCGCTCAAGCGGTTCACCAGACGCCACCACCACGGCATGCGCTCTTCCACGGCAGCGGTCGCCAGGGTGAGGGTTGCCGCCGCGGTCGTTTCGATGCGCTGGATCACCTCTGCGGGGAGGGACTCCAGGTGCGCCGGGGTTTCATCGTCGCCCGGGTGGTGCAACCTTGACCATGCATTTTGTTGCTCTTGCTGAAGGTCGCTCAAGGTGCGGGTGAGGGCTGAGATTTGCCCCTCAGCCTCAATGCGCTCGATCAGGTTCAGCCAATGCTGGACGAGCGTCCGTTCCTGGGTAAGGGGTTCCGCCGCAGGCGATAGGTCTAACCAAGCGGTGCTTTCCCCGTGATATTGGCGCGCCGCATGGAGGGCGGCGATCAGGGGGTGCTGGGGGATGGGGCTTTCCTCGGGTGGGGTGAACTCTAACCGCACCGCCAGGTGGGATTTCAGGGTTCGCTGCTGCTCGGCCAGGCGCAGCGCCGTGATAAGCAGGTCGCTCAGTTCGCGTTCCAGATTTTCGGCATCCCGGCGGGGCAGGCGCGGGAGCGGCTGGGCGGCATCAAAAAGGGCTTGCAGGTCGGGGGGCAGTCGCCGCAGATATAACGCGCGCTCTTCGTGGTACGAAGCCAGACGGCCCTTCAGTTCGCGCACCGTCTTGAGGTTTTCTTCATCGGCGCGCATGCCATCCAGCGCGGCGCGGCAGGCGATCCAGGTAGCATCCACCTCATCCTTGAGCCGCGGTGGGGACTGAGTAGCGGTGGTCCCAATCTCGTTCAGCGCCTTACGCATGCGTTGAACCGCTTCGCGCAGGTACTGGCGGTTACCCACGCGCACCGCGCCGGGAACATTCAGCGTCTCGGTCAGGCGGTTCATCACCACGTTCACCGCCTGGTTGTTGCGGCTGGCAAAGAGCACCCGCTCACCCCGCAAGAAGGCATCCACCAGCAGGTTGAGCACCAGTTGGGACTTGCCGGTGCCGGGCGGGCCGGTTACCACCAGCACCGGCTCGCTTCGCGCGGCATGCAGCGCCTGGATCTGGCTGGGATACAGCGGGGTGACGAAGAGGTCATCCTGGTGCGGGGCATCGTCGGCGGTGAGGGTATGGGTAGGCACCGAATTCAACAGGAGGCGCAGGGCTAGTGGAATCTTAGCCCATTTTCCGGTCTTAGCCAGGTCGGAAAGTTCCAAGAGCAGGTTGATCGTCGCGTTGGAATCGGAAACCGCGAACAGGCTCAAGCCGCGGTAAATCGTGCCGGGGATGATCTCGGTCTCCACCTGCGGCGGCTCAAAATCGAGCAGTTCGGCGATTTTATTCAGCACAGCCTGTTCAACGGCGTCATAATCCCCACCCAGAGGTTCGAGTTCGGCTAGAAAGGCTTCGATCTCTTCTTCGCTCAACCCCATTTCTTTGAGCGCGGCGTAACTAACTTCAAGGGATTCGGGGCTCAGCAGATAGAACTGGCGAGGGACTGAGATCGAATCCTCTTCCACGCTCCGTTCCTTACGTTCGGCCGAGAGTGGCACGTAAAGCAGGGGTACAATCTTGTTGTGATCCAGGATCAGGAAGTGCTGTCCTAAGCAGAGTTGCCGGCGGTTCGGCACTTTCTCATTGATAAACTGCACATAGGGCGGTTGACGTTTAAGCTCATCCTCCTGATGAGGTCCCAAAAATGCTAACTGGGGTACTTCCCAGGCTTTGCGCCCACGATAGACCTCAAGCCACTCATGGCGTTCGCTAGCGGGCAGGGGGATGATATTGTCGCGATTCTCGATCACAAACTGTTGTAGGTTTTCACGCACCAGGCAGTTATGCAGGTAGGTCACCAGGGCTTCCCAGGTTTGGGGTGAGGTAATGGCGTTCACCTGCGGCGCCGGTGTGGGGGAGTCAGCGGCGGTCGTTTTGCGCGCCACCCGCAAGGGGCGAGCGGTGCTGCCGTAAGTGCGGGGCGCTTCCATCGCGGCAGGGGGTTGCGCCGATGGGGGTGAGTCTTCCGAGTTCGGGGAAATCACGAACTGCCCCCCAGCTTCATGGCAGGATAAAATGCCTTTGATGTTGAAGGTCAGGGTGTTATCGGTATTTCGTGAACGGGCTTCAAACAGCCAGTCATTTCTCCAATTCAAGGGCTGGATCTCGTGCTCGTGCACCTCACCCATGCGGTTGCGGTAGCGGATGGTCAGTGTGAGGTTATTCTGCATGGCGCGGTTGATCAAGGCTCGGTAGTCGGGCATGGAGAAACGGCTCCTGAGGGTTAGGATGAATCGCGCCAGGTCGCGGCCAGTTGCTCAGCCAGGGTGGTGAGAGTTGGGGATAAGCCCGGGTGGGGATGGGCGCCCAATGGTTGGATGGCGGTCAGCCCCCAGCGGGCCCCGCCGATACTGCCGACCAGGATCGGGCAGTAGTTGGCACTGCCGGCAAAGCGCACCGCGGCGGTCATGGCGGTGGAAAAATCTGCGTTGCGGTTCAAAAAATACAGCGCCGCTCGCAAGACCTCGGGGGCAAACCCGCCGCGCGAGAGGCGTAGCGGATCGTGGTGGTGGTACAACGCATCCTGAGTTTCGGGGCGGCGTCCGGTGGCAGCCCATGCCAGCGCGTCTTCCCAGGGCATATCACGGATGAGGGCACGGCACAGGCGAACGACCGCCGCGGCCACATCCCCGGCCAGGGGGTGGGTATGGGTTAGGCGGGCTTCAACCTGGGCGACTTCGGCTAAGGCCTCATCGGGCAGGAAGGCGGCCATCGCTAATGGCGCGCTGCGGTGGGGCGGGTTGACCCCCGCTGTCTTTCCGCCAGCCTGGCGATCTACGACCTGCACCGCGGCCTCTAACGACCAGCCCTGGCTCAGGCGCGAAAAAACACCCGCGGCAGTCGGGCCGGTATCAAACCCCTCGCGCTGCCACCACGTCAGGTAGCGCGCCAGCAGGTCGGCGGGGTCAAAGGCGCGGCAGGCGACCAGGCTCTCGGCCACGATGCACGCCATGCGCACCGGCCCGCCGATGCGATCGCCGTAAGCCAAGCCCCACAGCACCCCTTTGACCCGTTCTTGCACCTTGCTCACGCCATCCATTCCTCTCCTCCCCAAGCCGTGACGCGAATTTTGGCGGTCTAAGGCGCCGGGGACTGCCGCTTCCACTGCGGCCAGGGCCACTGGCGCAGGCTCTCGATGTACTGGTGTGCGGTCAGGTCTAACTGAATCGGGGTAATGGAAACATAATTTTGGGCCAGGGCGCCGATATCGGTGCCCTCTTCGGCCACGCCACCCGGCGCATCGCCGCCAATCCAGTAGTAGGGGCGGCCACGCGGGTCCTCGCGGCGGATCAACTCGTCGTGGTAGATGCGCAGGCCCTGGCGGGTGATCTGCAAGCCACGGAGTTCGTCCAGGGGCGCATAGGGAATGTTCACGTTTAACAAGACGTTGGGGGGCAAGCCATGGGTTAACACCTGCTCGGCAACCAGAATGGCAATGTGGGCCGCCGTGGAATAATCCAGGCGGTCGAGGTGGTTGCTTTCTTTCGAATCCAGCGAGAAGGCAATCGAGGGAATGCCCCAGATGGTGCCCTCCATGGCGGCGGTAACGGTGCCGGAGTAGGTCACATCATGGCCAACATTGGCGTAGGGGTTGATGCCCGAGACGACCAGGTCAATCTTGGTGGGGATGAGGCCGAGCACGGCCAAGGCAACGCAATCCGAAGGCGCACCATCGCTGGCCAGGGCGGGGGTGCCATCCGCCAGGGTAACCTCTTTGACCCGCAGGGGGCGGTGCAGGGTTTTGACATGTCCCGATGCCGACCAGTTGTGATCGGGGGCGAGCACGGTGACCTGACCGAGGCGGCGCATGGCTTGCGCCAATGCCAGCAGACCCGGTGCAGTTATGCCATCATCATTGGTAACCAGAATATGCGTCATCTATCCATCTCCCTCTGGGGAGAATTATACCCGCAGAGGCAGGGGTATGACTTGACAATTTCTTAACACCTACCCGGGCAGCGTTTAACGCCGGAGGATCATCCCCCCGGTGGGTCGCTTCGTTCAACCGCACGGTGGTTTGAGCGTAGGAAGGTCAAGAGCGGACACGGTGGTCATTGGGTTCCTCGTTTTCCGTAAGCGTTGCTACCCCAGCGACGCGATCGCGTTCCCACAGTCCGTGACCCCCAGGGCAGGTGAGGGTCATTCTTGTACCTCGGAGAGCGAAACTACTCCGGCGGGTAGCGCAGCGGGAGTTGGCGCTGGGCGAAGCGACTCTGCCACCAATCCGAGATCACGGTGTGGGCAGCTTGGAGCAGGTTGATGCGCGGGCCGCGCACGGGGATTTCCAGTTCGCGCTTGTCGCAGACGGTACTCAGGTTGGCCTGGTCCACCTCGGCTTTGAGCGTGCGCAGGGCCTGGCGGCGGGCCTCCCCCTCGGGTGTCGTGGCGACAATGCGGTCAATCTCGGCCATCAGTTGGCGCGCGCGGCGAATGCGGGCGTCGGTGGCGGCGGCCTGGGCCGGCTCGATCAGCCCGAAGGCCCCTTTAAGGTTGTTCAGGCGCAATCCGGCCTCGTAGGTGGCATCCACAATCTGATCGCGATTCATCCAAACCGTCTCGTAGTTCAACACGTACTTCCAGGAGGGGGCCAGCAGGCGCCGGCGATGCTCTTCCAGCGTGCGGGCAAAGAGGCGGTAGCCGTGCTTTTGGGGTTGCTCAAAAGCCTGGCTGCCGGGGTCGAGGAAGGGCGCCAGCGGGGAGATGAAAGGAATCAGGCGCGGGCCGTAGTGCGGGGTGAAGCGTTCCAGCAGATCGCGCGCATAATCCACCGTCGCCATCACCGAATCGTAGGTCTGTTCCTTCAACCCGACCATGAAGAAGATATCCAGGCGCTGGCAGCCGGCGAGCAGGGCGGCTTCCATGCTGGCTTCGATCTCGGCGTTGGAGTAAGGGCGGCCAAAGGCGCGCCGCACCCGCTCATCGTGCGATTCGAGCGAGATTTCCACGGTGAAGTTGGGCAAGGCGCGCGCCACCTGCTGGAAAAATTCGGCTGGGGCGGCATCGAAGAGTTCAATGAAGACCGGCTTATCGTAGCCGGCGATGGCGTCCAGGAAGCGGCGGGCATAGTCCTCGCCGGGCTGACGGATATCGCCAAGGATGAAAACCGGGCCACGGCTGTACTCGCCGATGCGGCGGATATCCTGGGCCAGTTTCTCGGGCGAGCGAAAGGCGGGGCGGGTGCGCCCGTGGATCTGACGGAAGGCGCAGGCTGAGCCGCCGCAGGTGACGCAATTGTAGCGGCAGCCGCGCACCGAAAGCGCCGCAGTGATGGGATAGCGCAGCCAGTTGCGGAACGGCTTGTAGGAGGCCAGGTCGCGGTAGCGCACTACCGAACGCAGGACATGGGTGTAATCCAGCAGCAGGTCGTCCAGCGTATCCGGAGAATAGGTAAGGGGGTTGACGTGCGCCTCGCCCTCGGCATCCTTCCACACCAGGTTGGGGATGGCTTCCAGGGCGCGCGCAGCGGAACTGGTGGCGGTGGGGTGCAGATCGCCCCCGGCCCGCAGGTACTGCATCAAGAGTAACAACGGGTGCTCGGTGGAATCACCGCGCAGGATAAAATCTACCGCCGGGTAGGCGATCAGTTCGCGGTGAAAATACGAGGAAGAGAAGCCGCCGAAAATCACCGCGCGGTGCGGGTGCAAGCGCTTGACGATGTGGGCGACCTCGATGGCGCCATGGGCATGGGGGAGCCAGTGCAAATCAATCCCGAATGCCAGCGCATCCAGGTGCTTGAGGTAGGTTTCGGGGTCAAAAGCGGGGTCATCTAGCATGCGCACGGCCAGGTTGAGGATGCGCGTGCGCAACCCATGGCGTTCAAGATACTCGGCCATCGTCGTAAACCCGATCGGGTACATTTCGAAAACCGGGGTGGAGGGTACCAGATCACTGACCGGGCCGAAGAGGATGGCCTCGCGGCGGAAGTCATAGACACTGGGAGCGTGCAGGAAGATCAGATCGGGAGTTGCCATGGTTAAATTCGCTCCAGGTCGAACGGACTGCGTTCCCCCAATGGGTGGGGAAACGACGCAATACGCGTTCGATTATATCATGCAAACGAGATATTCCCTGAGAATTTGTTCTTAATTTCACAATATGAGGGGTAAAGATTGGCGGGGTGACAACATAAACGCACGTCGGCCGGTGTAGGGGGATATCTCGTGGGGAACTCCCGATGTGGGTGTGCCGTTGTAGGGCTGGAAGACCTGCGCCCCCCAGGCGGTAGTTGCCTGTACGGATGGAATGAGAGAACGCGCATCTCGGCAGGATGCCCGGCTGGTTTCAGTATCCACTAACGGATCGAGGCGACTGCAACAAACATATCAACTCTATACGGCGTCCTCGGAATTACCGTTTCAGTATCCACTAACGGATCGAGGCGACTGCAACTCATTCCCCCCAGCAGGGGTGATAGTGCTCGCCGAGTTTCAGTATCCACTAACGGATCGAGGCGACTGCAAC
>NZ_JBWGPQ010000037.1:0-28590 GCF_056331585.1 Thermanaerothrix sp. | reverse complement strand
TCCGCGAAGGTGGCTTGACCGTGGGTGCCGGCGTCATCACCAAGATTCTGGATTAGGTGGCTAGTTATGGTGGCGAAACAACGTATTCGCATCCGTCTTAAAGCATATGATCATCGCGTTTTGGATCAGTCGGCGCGGCGGATTGTCGAGACCGCGGAGCGAAGCGGGGCGCGGGTGGTGGGGCCGGTGCCCTTACCCACCCGCATTGAACGCTTCACCGTTCGTCGTTCGACGTTCATTGATAAAGATTCGCACGAGCACTTTGAAATCCGAACGCATAAGCGCTTGATTGACATTTTAGACCCTGATTCGAAGACGATTGACATGCTGATGCGCCTGAATCTACCAGCGGGCGTGGATATTGAAATCAAGATTTAGGGTCTAGTCAAAAGCGCAACATTGCGGTAAAATAGAGCGGTTTTTCGGATAAGACCCGACAAGGCGATGCAAGAGTAGACGGGTGGGCGCCCGCGCAAACAACGTGAAGGTGACGCAGCCCGCTACTGACTGCACCGCGGTCAGAGATGATGCGGCCTAGCCCAGGCTGACAGTCTCGGAAAAACTAAAACAGTAAGGAGAACAACAGAGATGTTCAAAGGGCTGATTGGCAAGAAGATCGGCATGACCCAGATCTTCGATGAGGAGGGTGCCGCTATCCCGGTCACTGTCATTGAGGCTGGGCCATGCTACGTTACCCAGGTGCGCTTGCCGGATCGAGATGGCTACTCAGCGGTGCAACTGGGTTACCAGGAAGTCAAGCCCAAGCGCCTGACGGCGGGTGAACTCGGGCACCTCAAACGCAATGGTCTTAATCTTCCACCATTGCGCTTTTTGCGTGAGTTCCGGGTCAAGACGCCTGAGGTCAACGAGGGTGATAAAGTTACCGTTGAGGTCTTTTCGATCGGCGAACGCGTGGATGTTATTGGCACCAGCAAGGGGCGTGGTTTCCAGGGCGGTGTTAAACGCTATCACTTCCGCGGCGGCCCTAAAACCCATGGTCAGTCGGATCGGCATCGTGCGCCAGGTTCGCGCAGTTCCGGTACCACGCCTGGGCGAGTTTATAAGGGTTCACGGGGGCCGGGGCATATGGGTAACCAGCGTGTCACGGCCCAGAATCTCAAGGTCGTGCTGGTAGATGCTGAGCGCAACCTAATCGGTGTTTGCGGTTCGGTTCCGGGTCCGCGCGGTGGCCTGGTGATGATCCGCGAGGCACGCAAACAAAAGCGGTGAGTATTACCGGGACTGAGGGAGTAGTAGAACTATGTTAGCCGATGTTTATAACCTCTCGGGCCAGAAGGTGGGTCAGGTGGAATTGCCTGATCAGATCTTCAACGCCCCAATCAATGTGAGTTTGATGCACCAGGCTTATGTGCGCCAGATGGCCAATGCACGCCTGGGTACCCATGACACCAAGACCCGCAATGAGGTCTCGGGGGGTGGGCGCAAGCCCTGGCGGCAGAAAGGCACCGGGCGTGCACGACAGGGTTCTATCCGTGCGGCGCAGTGGAAAGGTGGCGGTCGTGTACACACCCCACATCCGCATAAATACACCCTGGCCATGCCACGCAAGATGCGTCGAGCAGCGCTGCGTTCAGCGCTATCGGTAAAGGCTGCCGAGCAGGCGATTGTGTTGGTGGATAACCTGGCGTTGCCTGAACCGCGCACGCGTCTTATGGCTCAGGCTTTGGGTGCTCTGGTGGGTGACTCCAGTGCGTTGATCCTGCTACCGCAAAAAGCCTCTTATGAAAACGTCATCCTTTCAACGCGCAACCTGCCGGAGACGAAAACATTATTAGCCAATTATTTGAACATCCGCGATTTGCTCACCTTTGATAAGGTCATTATGCCGGTGGCGGCGCTGGATGTGATTACGAGTTACCTGGGAGGGTAGGAGGACGATGATGTTGACGATTTATGATATTCTCCGCCGCCCCATTATTACTGAGAAATCGCATTATCAGATGGCGAAATTGCACCAGTATATCTTTGAGGTCGCTGAAGAAGCGAACAAAGATCTGGTAAAGCAGGCCGTTGAGGAGTTGTTCAACGTCCGTGTGTTGCGCGTGAACATCGTCAACGTGCCGGCCAAGCGAACACGTCGGGCGCGTAGCCGCCGTTGGGTGGTTCGCAATCCGGGCTACAAAAAGGCGATTGTTACCCTGGCGCCCGAGGATCGCATACCACTGTTGGAAGGGGTTGAGTGATGGGTATCAAGGTCTATAAACCGGTAACCCCCGGTCTGCGTGGCATGACCGGATATACCTTTGAGGAGATCACGAAGACCGAGCCAGAACGCTCGCTCATTGTGGTGCGCAAAGTCCATGCGGGCCGCAATATGTACGGGCGGGTTACGGTACGTCATCGTGGCGGTGGGGTGCGCCGCTATATTCGCCTGGTGGATTTCAAGCGCGATAAGCGTGGCATCCCGGCCAGAGTGGCGGCGATTGAATATGATCCCAACCGCACCGCGCGCCTGGCGTTGTTGCATTATGCCGATGGTGAGAAGCGCTACATTATTGCGCCATTGGGCCTCAAGGTTGGCGATACGGTGATGGCCGGACCGAGCGTGGATATTCGCCCCGGGAACGCCCTTCCCATTGCCAACATCCCTGTGGGTACGATGATCCACAACATTGAACTTTACGAAGGTCGGGGTGGGCAATTGGTGCGCTCAGCAGGCGCGGCGGCGCAGTTGCTGGCCAAAGAGGGCGACTACGCGCAAATCCGTTTGCCTTCGGGTGAGGTGCGTTTGGTGCGTCAGACCTGCTATGCCACCATTGGGCAGGTAGGCAACCTTGAGCACAGCAACATCAAATTGGGTAAGGCCGGGCGCAAGCGTTATTTGGGTATTCGTCCTACGGTGCGCGGTACGGCAATGTCGCCACGCGACCATCCGCATGGTGGTGGTGAAGGCCGCCAGCCCATTGGTATGCCCGGGCCGAAATCACCCTGGGGTAAGCCTACACGAGGCTATAAGACCCGCCGTAACAAGCAGACTGATAAATACATTGTGAAACGACGTAAATAAGCGTTGTGGACACAATGGATGAGTAGAAGAGGGACGAGCGTATGTCACGTTCACTGAAAAAAGGACCTTATGTTGATCCGAAGTTGCTCAAACGCATCGAGGAGATGAATCTCCGTGGCGAGAAGAAGGTGATTCGAACCTGGAGCCGCGCGAGTGTCATCTTCCCGCAGATGGTTGGGCATACGATTGCGGTGCATGATGGCCGTCGCCATGTGCCGATTTACATCACCGAGAACATGGTGGGGCACCGTCTGGGTGAGTTTGCGCCAACGCGCACGTTCCGCGGCCATGTGGCCGAGAAATCCTCGAAGAAGAGGTGAGCGCTATGGCTACCGATGTTCGCGCGCAATTACGATATTGTCCAATCTCTGCCCAGAAAGTGCGCCTGGTGATTGACTTGGTGCGCGGTAAGCCGGCTGTCGAAGCCCTGGATATCTTGAAGTTCGTTCCCAAAGGGGCGGCACGGCCAGTGCGCAAACTATTGGCTTCAGCCGTGGCGAATGCCGAAGAGAATTTTGGTATTAGCCGCGAGAACCTTTACGTTTACCGCATCACTGCCGATGAGGCGCCGACGCGCAAGTGGCGCCGCTTTGGTGCACGCGGGCGTTTTCGACCGATCCTGCGCCGTTCGTCACACGTGACGGTCATCCTGCGGGAGCGAGAATAGGAGAGCATCCAGGTGGTTGAATCCAACCTTCTGGCGAGAGATTGGTAATCAGGAGCGTATATGGGTCGCAAAGTTCATCCGATTGGATTTCGCTTAGGTATCATCAAGCCCTGGCAAGCGCGTTGGTATGCCGAAGGGCAGGAATACACTGAGCAGTTGCACCAGGATTTTGAGATTCGCCGCTTGATCATGGCTGAAGCCGAGAAGGCGGGGGTGGCCAAGGTGGAAGTGGAGCGCTTCCCGGGCAAACTCAAAGTGATCGTCCATACGGCCAAGCCGGGCATTTTGATCGGGCGCAAAGGTGAGTCAGTCAAGAAGATCCGCCAGGATTTGGAAGCGTTGACCGGCAAGAAGATTGATCTGGAGATCAAGGAGGTCAAGAATCCCGACCTGGACGCCTATTTGGTGGCGACCAATATTGCCAGCCAGATTGAACGCCGTGTGGCTTACCGCCGGGCCATGAAACGCGCTATCCAGCAGGCTATGCGCCAGGGTGCGCAGGGCATCAAGATTGAGGTTGCTGGGCGTTTGAGTGGCGCTGAAATGGCCCGCAGTGTCTGGCTGCGCGAGGGCCGTGTGCCGTTGCAGACTATCCGTGCCGATGTAGATTTTGCCCGCGCCATCGCCCAAACCACTTATGGCGTCATCGGGGTTAAGGTTTGGGTTTATAAAGGCGATGTTCTACCTGGCGCGGAAGAGAAGGTGGAAGCTACCGAGGGTGTTTACGTCAGCGAATAATATTCGCGGTGGGCTGAAACCATCCGCAGAGAGAGAGGTAGTGAATTATGTTGATGCCAAAACGTGTTAAGTGGCGCAAACAACAGCGTGGGCGCTTGAAGGGAAAAGCCACTCGTGGCGCTGAACTGGTGTACGGCGAGTTCGGGCTGCAGGCGTTGGAGCCGGCCTGGATTACTGCCCGCCAGATCGAAGCTGCGCGCCGCACCATCGTGCGGGCGATGCGCCGCCGCGGCAAAATGTGGATTCGTATTTTCCCGGATAAGCCCTACACGCGCAAACCCCCCGAGACCCGTATGGGTAAAGGAAAGGGGAATGTGGAATATTGGGTGGCCGTTGTACGCCCGGGACGTATTATGTTTGAGGTAAGTGGTTTGCCTGCCGATGTTGCAATGGAAGCCTTACGTCAGGCTGCGTACAAGCTACCCATTAAGACCAAGATTGTGGCGTACGAAGAAGTGGTAGCAGGAGAATCGGCATGAAACCAGAACAGATTCGACTGATGACTACCGAAGAAATTAAGGCCAAGCTGGCTGATGCACGGCAGGAACTGATGAACTTGCGCTTTCAGATGACTACCGGGCAGTTGACGGATACCAGCCGTATCAAGCAAACCCGTCGTCTGATTGCGCGTTATCTGACCATCCTGCGTGAGCGTGAGCTAGCTGAAGCGAAAGAGAAAGATGCAGGGAAGGGTGCCCGATGAACAAGCGACGACGATTAACCGGTGTGGTCACCAGTAATAAGATGATGAAGACCGTGGTGGTCGAGATCTCGCGCACCTATCGCCATCCTCTATATAAGAAGGTGGTGCACTCATCCAAGCGCGTTAAGGCGCATGATACGTTGGGATGTCAGATAGGAGACGAGGTCGTGATTGTTGAAAGTCGCCCGCTTTCTCGCGAAAAGCGGTGGGTGGTGGAAGCCATCCTCAAGCGCGAAGGAAAGCCGGTGGTTGAGATTCAGGAATCCGCTGGTGAAGGAGTATAAGCCATGATCCAGCATGAATCGCGATTAAAAGTAGCCGATAACACAGGGGCCAAAGAGTTGCTGGTCATCCATGTCATGGGTGGCTCAACCCGCAAGTATGGCCATGTGGGTGATGTGGTGGTGGCGACGGTGAAATCGGCCAGCCCGCAAGGTGCCGTGAAGAAGAGTGAGATCGTCAAAGCCGTTATCGTCCGCTGTGCTAAGGAATGGCGGCGCGAGGATGGTTCAATTATTCGCTTTGACGATAATGCGGCTGTGATTCTGGACACCGATGGCCACAACCCGAAAGGGACGCGTATCTTTGGGCCAGTGGCGCGTGAGCTACGTGAAAAGGGCTTTATGAAGATCGTTTCCCTGGCCCCTGAGGTCATCTAATTCGGGTGCGCAGGAGTGATGCCATGAAGTTCAAGATTCGCAAAGGGGACACGGTTGAAGTCATCAGCGGTCGCCGCGACGATAAAGGTAAACGCGGTGAGGTCATCCGCGTCCTGCCCAAAGAAGCCCGTGTGGTGGTTCAGGGTGTCAACATTCGCACCAAACATCAGCGGCAAGTCCAAGCACAGGGCCGCACGATTACCCCGGGGCGGGTGCGCTTTGAGGCGCCCATCCACATCTCGAATGTTATGCTGGTCTGCCCAAAATGTGGCAAGGCCACCCGGGTGGGTATCTCGCGCGGTGAAGACGGCAAGGCGCGCCGGGTATGCAAGAAGTGCCAGGCCCTAATTGATGAATAGGCCGCGGAGGATCGAGAGTATGAATGTGTTGAGAGAACGCTATCAAAAAGAAGTGGTGCCTGCCCTGATGAAGGAGTTCAATTTCACGAACCCCATGCAGGTGCCGCGCATTCGCAAGGTGGTTATCAATATCGGCCTGGGTGAAGCTCTTGACAATCCCAAAGCGCTTGAAGCGGCGGCGTCAGACTTAAGCAAGATCACTGGGCAAAAGCCGGTGATCACCAAAGCGCGCAAAAGCATTGCCGCGTTCAAATTGCGCGAGGGTCGCCAGATTGGCGTCATGGTCACACTGCGTGGCGAGCGCATGTGGGCTTTCCTGGACCGCTTAATCAATATTGCCCTGCCCCGGGTGCGTGATTTTCGTGGTGTATCGCGCAATTCTTTTGATGGCCGTGGTAATTACACTTTGGGTTTGCGCGAACAGATCATCTTCCCGGAAATTGAATATGACAAAATTGATAAGGTGCGTGGCATGGAAGTTACCATTGTCACCGATGCCGGGAGTGATGATAAGGCGGCAAAGTTATTAGAGCTTTTGGGAATGCCTTTCAGGAAGGGTTGATATGACCAGAAAGTGCTTAATTTACCGAGAACTCCGGCGAAAATACCCGGTCCAGGTGCGCAATCGCTGCCGTATTTGCGGTCGCCCGCGCGGTTATATCCGTCGCTTCGGGCTGTGCCGTATCTGCTTCCGCGAACTGGCGCTGGAAGGGAAGATCCCCGGCGTTAAGAAAGCCTCCTGGTAAGGCCAGGTTGGAGGTCAGTATGAGTGTGAATGATCCGATTGCCGATATGTTAACCCGCATTCGCAACGCCATCATGGCCGGGCACGCGAGTGTGAGTATGCCCAGTTCGAAGATCAAAGCGGAGATTGCCCGCATCTTGAAGGAAGAGGGCTACATTGAAGGCTATGAAATCGTTGAGGGCGCCAAGCCCCATGAGCGTGTTCTCCGCATTCAATTGAAGTATGTGGGAGAACGACGCCAGCGCCGCCCAGTGATCAGCGGGTTGGAGCGTGTCAGTCGGCCGGGGCGCCGTATCTACACGCGTAAGCGTGATATTCCGTGGGTGCTCTCTGGAATGGGGATCACCATCCTTTCCACCCCTAAGGGGATTATGACCGGACAACGCGCTCGCCAACTCAATGTGGGTGGTGAGATTCTATGCAAAGTCTGGTAGGCGAATCATCGGTTGAAGGAGGTTGAGCGTGTCACGAATAGGTCGTTTACCGGTGGTTGTCCCGGCGGGGGTGCAGGTAGATATTCAGGGAACGCGCCTGCAGGTAAAGGGGCCGAAGGGCGAATTGTCCTGGGAATTTTCGCCTCGCCTGTCGGTCTCATTCGAAAACGGGCAGATCATCGTCGCTCGTTCCTCGGATGAGCCTCAGGTGCGTGCTCTGCATGGGACAACCCGTGCATTGATTCAAAATATGGTCACCGGGGTGAGCCAGGGCTTTACCAAAGTGCTGGAAATTGAAGGCGTAGGCTATCGTGCCGAGATGGAAGGCAGTAATTTGAAATTGTTCCTGGGCTACTCCCACCCCATTGTAGTGACTCCGCCGGCGGGGATTGCCTTTGATGTGGATACCCGCGCCCGGCAGATCAAGGTAATGGGCTTTGATAAGGCGTTGGTTGGGCAGGTAGCGGCCAATATCCGCGAACTGCGCCCGCCGGAGCCCTATCATGGTAAAGGCATACACTATCTGGGTGAGAAAATCCGCCGCAAAGCCGGCAAAGGTGGTAAGGCCGGTAAGGGCGGCAAGAAGTAGGTGGAGCGCATATGAGCAGATTATCGCGAGCAGAAGCCCGAATTCGTCGGCACCGTCGGGTGCGTAAAAAAGTATTTGGCACGCCTGAACGGCCTCGTCTGTGCGTTTTCCGCAGTCTGAAAGAGATTTATGCACAGGTGATTGATGATGAGGCCGGGCATACCCTGGCGGCTGCTTCCTCGATTGATCAGGAGTTGCGGGAAAAACTCCAGGGTCTGACCAAGACGGAAAAGGCGCGCCTGGTGGGTGAATTGGTGGGCCGTCGGGCCATCGAAAAGGGCATTCGACAGGTCGTGTTTGATCGCGGCGGCTTCAAATATATTGGCCGGGTTAAAGCGTTAGCCGATGGCGCCCGAGCCGCTGGCCTGGAATTCTAGGCCAATCATCATAGTGAGGGCCTGACCTATGGATATGATAGATTATCAACCGATTGAACAGCAATACGATGAACGGGTCATTGAGATTCGCCGCGTTGCTAAAGTGGTCAAAGGCGGTCGGCGTTTCCAGTTCCGCGTCACCGTCGTCGCTGGGGATAACCGCGGCAATGTGGGATTGGGCGTAGGGAAAGCCAATGCCGTCCCGGATGCCATGCGTAAGGCTTCCGATCGCGCCCACAAGAATATGCGACCGATTGTGATGGTGGGAACGACCATCCCCCACGAGGTTAAAGCACGGGTGGGGGGCTCGGAGGTTTTACTCAAGCCCGCTTCGCCTGGAACTGGCGTAATCGCTGCGGGTGGTGTGCGCGCGGTGTTAGAGGCGGCTGGTGTTCACGATATATTGACCAAGTCGCTGGGGAGTTCCAATGTGTTGAATGTGGTCAAGGCCACCTTCAAGGCATTGGAGCAACTCAAATCCCCTGAAGAAGAGGCCAAGCGGCGCGGCAAACCCGTGCAAGAGGTTTTACCATTCTGGGAGCGGAGGAAACATGGCCGCGAATCCTGAGAAACCCAAGGTCTTACGGATCACCTGGGTCAAGAGCGCCATTGGGTATTCCGAACGCCAGAAGGCAACCATTCGCGCATTGGGGTTGCGGCGCCTGAACCAGACGGTGATCCATGAGGATACACCCGCTATTCGCGGGATGCTACGGAAAGTCAATCATCTGGTCAAAATCGAGGAAGTGCAGGTAGAGCCATGAAGTTGCATGATCTAGTACCGGATGAAGGTGCAAAAAAGAAACGCAAGCGTGTTGGCCGCGGTATTGCGGCAGGTCAGGGTAAGACGGCTGGCCGTGGTACCAAAGGACAGGGAGCGCGCTCGGGTGAAGAGGGACATCTCTATCGCCAGGGTGGTAACCTGCCATTCTACCGCCGCCTGCCTTTCATGCGCGGTGTGGGCTTTACCCCGCCGAATCGGGTGGAGTATAACGAAGTTAACCTCCGCCAGCTGGTTGAGAAGTTCGCTCCTAACAGTGAAGTCACTCCCGAGGCATTGGCGGAGAAGAATTTGCTCCATAAACCCAAAAACCCGGTGGTGATCCTGGGCAAGGGCGAGATTGATTTCCCGCTGGTAGTGCGGGTGCATCGTGTTAGCGCGGGCGCTAAAGCCAAAATTGAAGCGGCAGGTGGTCGGGTTGAACTGATCGCCGCCGAGAGCGCGGAATCCTAAGGAGACCTGGGTATGAAGCGGTCACCCTGGCGTTACCTTTGGAAATCGGAAGATATTCGTCGTAAACTCTTGATCACCTTTTTGATTCTGGCGATCTACCGCCTGGCCGCGCATGTACCGGTGCCAGGCGTAGATCGCGAGGTGATCCGCAACATCGTCCAAACCCCAGGTGCTGCCGGGACGCTTTTTGGTCTGCTGGATTTGCTTTCCGGCGGTACGATCACCAATTTCTCCATCCTGGCGATGGGTGTTTATCCCTACATCACCGCCCAGATTGTGCTTCAACTTTTAGTGCCGATCATTCCAGCGCTGGAACGAAAGTTAAAGGAAAATCCGCGCGAGGGGCAGCGCTGGATGGAGAAATGGACCATTATCCTGGCAGTACCGATGGCCTTTCTATCCGCCATTGGTCAGATTAATATCTTCAACCAATACGCCCGCAATATCGGTGCCTCTATTTTGACCTATCAATTTGGGTTTACGGGCGCTAATCTTTTACCGACCTTAACCACCCTTTTTAGCATGATGGCGGGGACGATGTTTGGCATCTGGTTGGGGCAACTAATCTCAGAATACGGCATTCCCAATCAGGGCCTTTCCCTGATTATCTTTGCAGGTATCGTTTCGCGCATTCCGTCCAACCTGATTTCGTTGTGGAGTGACCGCCAAAATGCCTGGTGGATAACACTGCTCATCCTGGTTATCCTGGTGCTGGTAATCTTCGCGATCGTCTATGTCCAGCAGGGACGACGTAACGTACCAGTGCTCTTCCCGGGGCGACGGGTGGGCAACCGTATGTCCATGCCGGTACGCAGCAACCTGCCGTTGATGGTCAACATGGCCGGGATGATCCCGCTGATCTTTGCGCAGTCCATCTTGCTCTTGCCGGCATTAGTGGCAGGTCTGTTCCTGAATGTGCAGACGGAATGGGTGCGCAACCTGGCCACGGGGATTTATCACACCTTCAGCGGGAATTCTGGTTGGTATGCGTTCTTCTACTTCTTGATGGTGGTGCTGTTCACTTTCTTCTACACCGACGTACTCTTTACGCAGCAAAACTATGGGGATGCCTTAAAGCGCCAGGGAGCCCAAATTCCTGGTGTGTTGCGCGGTGAGCCCACTCAGAAATATCTGACCAGGGTACAGCGACGCATCACCCTGCCGGGAGCGCTTTTCCTCGGTCTGGTGGCGGTGCTTCCCTATATCTTGCACGTTTTCCTGCCGACTTCGGCACGCCAGGCGGGGTTGTTCCTGGTCTCTTCGGCGGGTTTGTTGATTGTGGTCGGTGTGGTGCGGGATACTTTCACCATCATCGAGACCGAACTCAAGTTGCAAGGTTATGAAGAGCGCTTGATTAAGGGATAAGTATACACATGGGTGACTTTATCGTACTTCTCGGTCCTCCTGGCGCTGGAAAGGGCACCCAAGCCCAGCGCCTGGCCCAAGCCTTGGGTATGGCTCATATTTCATCCGGCGATTTATTCCGCGAACACCTTAAGGCGCAAACGGACTTGGGAAAGTTAGCCCAGTCTTACATGAACCAAGGTGAACTGGTGCCGGATGATGTGACCATCGCCATGGTACGCGAGCGCGTGAGCCGTCCGGACTGTGCGCGCGGGGCAATACTAGACGGTTTTCCCCGCACGCCGGTGCAGGCACAAGCATTGGATGCGATACTGGCCGAATTAAACGGTCGGGTGGTTTGCGTGCCGTTGATCAACGTCCCTGCTGAGGTGCTGATCGAGCGTTTGGGTGGGCGGTGGACATGTCGCGCTCAGGGGCATGTCTATCACGAGAAGTATAACCCACCACGGGCGCCGGGCGTGTGTGATGTGGACGGGTCGGAACTCTATCAGCGTGAAGATGATTTGCCTGAAACCGTTGCCCGGCGCATTCGGGTTTATTTGGAGCAAACGGCACCTCTGGTGGATTATTATCGCCAAAAGGGGCTGTTGGTGGAGATTGACGGCACCTTGCCGATTGAAGAGGTCAGTGCAAAATTAATGGAAGCCGTGGAGAAAGCCAGAAAAGAGCACGTATGATGTCCTGGGAACGTCATATCACGATCAAGAGTCCCAAAGAAATTGAAATCATGCGCATTGCCGGGCGGATCAATGCCGAGGCGCTTCAGGCGGCGTGTGATATTGCTCGTCCGGGCGTGACCACGGCGGATTTAAATGCAGCTGCTGAGGACGTGCTCAAAAAGTATGGCGTTTATTCACCATTCAAAAATTACCCAGGCCCGTACCCTTATCCGGCCAGCACAACTGTTAGCGTGAATGACGAACTGGTACATGGCATCCCCGGCAAACGAAAACTTAAAGAAGGGGATATTGTTTCCATAGATTGTGGCACCGTTTATGAGGGTTTTGTGGCCGACTCGGCGGTAACAATTGCGATTGGTGAGGTTACGCCTGAGGTGGAGCGGCTGCTTGAGGTTACTGAGCAAGCGCTCTATGCCGGGATTGCCAAGATGTTGCCCGGAAATCGGGTGGGTGATGTATCGGCTGCGATTCAGCACTATGTGGAAAGCCGCGGCCTTTACGTGACCCGCGAATACACCGGTCACGGGGTAGGGCGGCAAATGCACGAAGGACCACAGGTGCCGAATTACGGTATTCCAGGGCGTGGAATAGTGCTTCGCCCGGGGATGACGATTGCGCTGGAGCCCATGGTGCTCATTGGGTCACCCTACACACGGGTGCTGGAAGATCAATGGACGGTCGCGTCGCAAAACGGGCTGCCTACGGCGCACTTCGAACACACCATCGCGGTAACTGAGCATGGTCCCCTCATTTTGACCTTGCTGGAAGACGGCAGCACGCCTGGACGAAATCATCGGAAACCAGTATAATTTCAAATTCGGCTACTAAGACGGAGTTATCTTGTGACAGGAGAACGCGATCATGAAAGTATCACCTTCTATTCGTAAACGATGTGCGAAGTGCAAGATCGTGCGGCGGCGAGGACGCCTGTACGTAATTTGTGAAAATCCGAAGCATAAACAGCGACAGGGGTAAAACAGCATGGCGAGAATTGAAGGTGTTGATCTACCGCGCAATAAGCGGGTTGAAGTAGCCCTGACTTACATTTATGGAATCGGGCCAAGTCGGGCAAAAGAAATCCTGGCCGCGACGAAGGTGAACCCGGATACGCGAGTCAAAGACCTGACCGAAGCCGAGGTCAATGCACTGCGCGATTATATCGCCCAACACTATAAGGTTGAGGGTGATTTGCGTCGCGAAGTGCAAATGAATATTAAACGGTTGATCGAAATCGGTTGCTACCGCGGCTTACGCCATCGCCGTGGCCTTCCGGTGCGAGGGCAGCGCACACGCACCAATGCCCGCACGCGCAAGGGTCCGCGCAAGACGGTGGCTGGGCGTGGTCGCCGCCGAGGTGCTGCGAAGAAATAGACCTGGTTGTCGCTGGCTCAGTGTTGGGAGCGCCTTCCCTCCCCTGCGGCTGCCTGAGCGGCGGAGGACCAGGATCTAAGCAGAAATTGCATTCTTATGGAGTGAGAGCGAGGAAATATGGCTCAAAGTGTACGATCTGCGCGCCGATCCGGCGCTACACGAAAAATCAAGCGCACGCTTTCATCGGCCAAGGTGTACATCAACGCATCGTTTAACAACACGATCGTGACGGTCACCGATCAGCAGGGCAATGTGGTGTGCTGGGCGAGTTCAGGGTCGGCCGGATTTAAGGGATCGCGCAAGAGCACGCCATTCGCCGCGCGATTGGCCGCCGAACAGGCCATCAAGGCTGCTCAGGCTATGGGTGTTCAGGAAGTGGATCTCATTGTCAAGGGCCCTGGCCCAGGGCGTGAGTCGGCGATTCGGGCCATTCAGGCCATGGGCGTGACGGTGCGTTCCATTGCAGACGCGACCCCAATCCCGCACAATGGGTGTCGGCCACCCAAGAAGCGCCGTGTCTAATCGGATGGAGTGAGGGACGATATGGCGAGATATACCGGACCGGTTTGTAAACTATGTCGGCGCGAAGGGATGAAGTTGTTTCTCAAAGGGGAACGTTGCTTCTCTCCAAAATGCGCCTTTGAGCGGCGCGGTTATGCGCCGGGTGAGCATGGACGTATGGGCAGTGCCCGCGGTGGCATGGAACGCCTTTCGGACTATGCTAAGCAGTTGCGTGCTAAGCAACGTGCCCGCCGCATTTACGGCGTGCTCGAACGTCAGTTCCGTCGCTACTTCAATGTGGCGTTGCGCAAGCGTGGCTTGACCGGCCTTAATCTATTGCAGACCCTTGAATTGCGTCTGGATAATGTGATTTATCGTTTGGGATTTGCGGTCAACCGCGCTCAGGCTCGTCAGTTGGTGACCCATGGTCACTTCACGGTCAATGGTCGTAAGACGGATGTGCCTTCAATGCTGTTGCGCCCCGGGGATGTAGTGGCGGTGCGCGAAGGCTCGCGTCGGCGTACGTTTTTCCGTGAATTGCCCGAAATTGCTGAAAAGCGCCCGTGCAGCCCTTGGCTGGAACGTGATCTGCAGCAACTTTCGGGGCGTGTGCTGCGCTTGCCTGAGCGGGCAGAGATTGACGGTGCTTTGAACGAACAGTTGATTGTCGAGTACTACTCGCGCTAATGAGTGAAATTCGGGTTCGTTCAAAAGAAAGAGGTGGACCTTGAGTGCTGTAAGTAGCATGGTTAAACCCAGAATAGAGCAAGATGCCCAGGCGCGCAACTATGGGCGCTTTGTGATCAGCCCGCTGGAACGCGGTTATGGTGTCACCCTGGGCAATGCCCTACGGCGTGTGCTGCTCTCATCGCTGGAAGGTGCAGCGGTTACATCCATTCGCATCACCGATGTGCTGCACGAATTTAGCGATATTCCCGGCGTCCGTGAGGATGTTATCCAGGTTATGTTGCAGATCAAGCAACTGCGCTTGATCTTACATGATGTGGATACTGCCACCCTCCAGTTGGAGGTGCGGGGTGAAGGGCCAGTGACCGCAGCAGATATTCAAATTCCGGCGGAAGTGGAAATTGTGAACCCCGAACTCTACCTTTTCACGGTAGATGACCCCAACACCCGTTTGGATATTGAGATGGTGGTGGAACGCGGTCGTGGGTATTCCCCGGCCAGTGACCGCAGCGGACGACTTCCTATCGGTGAGCTGCCGGTGGATGCGATCTTCAGCCCAGTCAAACGCGTGAATTACAACGTAGAAGCCACGCGCGTGGGGCAAAGCACGAATTACGAGCGTTTAACGCTGGAAATTTGGACGGATGGCACCATTTCGCCGGAAAAAGCGCTGGTTGAGGCTTCTCGGATCCTGATTGACCACTTCCGCTTGGTAGCGGGCGTGGGCGAGGAGGCGATAGCGCTAGCGGCTGAAAAAGAGCCGAGTGGTATCCGCTTAAGCAGTGAGGCCGCTGATACCCCGATTGAAAATCTGGATCTCTCGGTGCGCGTTTTCAACTCCCTCAAGCGCACGGGGATTACCACGGTCGGGGATGTGCTGGAACTGCTGGAAAAGGGCAATGATGCAGTGATGTCCATCCGGAATTTTGGCGAGAAGAGCCTGGAAGAATTGCGCCAGAAAATGCGCGAGAAAGGGTTCTTGCCACCCGAAACAAAGGAGGCGGAGTAAGGACCGATGCGACACAAGGTTGCAGGTTACAAATTGGGGCGATCCACAGGCCAGCGTAATGCGCTGCGCCGAACGCTCTTGCGCCAGTTTTTCACGTACGAGCGCATCCGCACGACCCGGGCTAAAGCCATGGCTATCCGCGGCGAGGCGGAGCGGATGATCACCATTGCACGCAACAGCCAACAGGGGAGTGACGTTGAAAAAGTCAATGCTCGCCGGTTGGTAGCAGCGCGCCTGGGTGATCCAAAACTGGTTAAGAAGTTGTTTGATGAGATCGCACCTCGTTATGCGAACCGCAATGGCGGTTATACCCGTGTCTTCAAGCTGGGCCCTCGGCTAGGCGATAATGCCGAGATGGTCTTGCTGGAATTGGTTGAGTCGTAAGCCATCCGGACTTTTGCCGGATTGGAATGGCACGTTACCAGGTTACCATAACCTACGACGGCACCTGCTTCCAGGGGTTTCAAAGGCAGGGAGGTCGGGCACGGACGGTGCAGGCGGAGATAGAGGCGGCGTTACAGCGCCTGGGGTGGTCGGGACCGGCGATTCTTTATGCCGGCCGCACTGATGCGGGCGTTCACGCCGCGGGTCAGGTAATTGCGTTCGATTTGGATTGGGCACACTCCCCCGAAGTCTTGAGACGAGCGTTGAACGCTTACCTGCCTGATGATGTGGCCGTCAAAGTCGTGCGCGAAGCCAGCCCGCATTTTCATCCTCGCTATCACGCGGTGGGACGGGCATATTCCTACCGCCTCTATGCGGCACCGGATCGTGATCCGTTGCGTGACCGCTATGCCTGGCGGGTATGGCCGGATGTGGATTTGGCTCGGCTGCAGGCGGCGGCGCGTTGGATTGAAGGCCAGCATGATTTTGCTGCCTTTGGTGCACCGATGAAGCCCGGGCGATCTACGGTGCGCCGTGTGTATCGTACCTCCTGGGAAGTCCTGGAAGATGCCTCACTGCGCTTTCATATTGTTGCCAATGCTTTCCTCTACCATATGGTGCGCAGGTTGGTATATGTTCAGGTGCTGGTGGGGCAGGCAAAACTGCCGCCTGAAGCCATCGGCGAGGCGCTCCGAGGTGAACGTATCCTTCCGCCGGGGTTGGCGGCAGCGCGGGGCTTGGTGCTTGAACGGGTTTATTACCCGGAAGATGAGCAAGGATTTGAACCTCTGGGAGAATCCTTAATTGCAAGTGGAGATGAGGACTGTGGATAAGACATACGTAATCAAAGGAAAACCCGAAACACAATGGCTGCTGGTTGATGCCACAGACCAAAATTTAGGACGTCTGGCGACCAAAATCGCGCACTACCTGTTGGGAAAGCACAAACCCACTTACACCCCGGGTGTCCCAATGGGGGATTACGTGGTGGTCATCAATGCCAGCCGCATTCAGGTGCACGAATCCCGCCCTGAAACCAAGATTTATTACCGTCACTCGATGTATCCTGGGGGTTTGAAAGCCATTTCCTTGCGGGATATGCTGCAGAAGCATCCTGATCGGGTGATCCGGCAGGCTGTGTGGGGGATGCTCCCTAAAAATAAAATTGGGCGGCGCCTGATCAAGCGGCTCAAGATCTATGCGGGTCCAGAGCATCCGCACCAGGCACAGAATCCACAACCGGTAGCCTAAGAGGAGTTAGAGCATGATGGCAATACAGTATTATGAAGGTGTTGGACGCCGCAAAGAAGCCACCGCGCGGGTGCGTGTCATGAGTGGCTCAGGGCGTTTTGTGGTCAATGAGAAGCCCTTAGAAGCCTACTTTCCGCGCTTGGGTGACGTGGACTCGATCCTGCGCCCACTTGTGGCCGCCGGTTATGATCGCAATGGTTTTGACATTACTGTCAAGGTGGTCGGCGGTGGGGTCACCGGCCAGGCGGATGCGGTGCGGTTGGGGCTGGCACGGGCGTTAGCCAAGATGAACCCTGAGTTGGTACAGACACTGCGTCGCGAGGGGCTGCTCACGCGCGACCCGCGGGTGAAGGAACGCAAGAAACCCGGTCTTAAGCGTGCGCGCAAGGCGCCAACCTACACCAAACGTTAAAAAAGCACACGAGACAGGTTTCTGGCCTGGTTATGGGGCCTGAGGGAGGATATTTTATCCTCCCCTCAGGCTTTTTGCTAACATCAATTAAAGGGAAAGATTTTTGAGAGGTGAGCGTATGACAGCCGCGGGTGGTGTGGTTTTGCTAGGACTAGGTCCAGGTGAGGCGCGCTTATTGACGCATGAAGCCTGGGAGTGGTTGAGGTCAATCTCAGAACTTTATGTGCGCACCGAACAGCATCCTGTGGTGCAAGAACTACCGGCTGGGGTGCAAGTGCATAGTTTCGATTGGCTGTATCGTCAGGGGCAATCGTTTGAAGCGGTTTACACTGCCATTGTTGAAAAAGTTATCGAATTAGCCCGCCGTCCACAAGGGGTGACGTATGCTGTCCCGGGCCATCCCCTGGTGGCGGAAGCCACAGGCCCCGAGATTTTACGCCGCATCCAGGCCGAAGGGTTGCCCGTACGCGTCATTGAGGGCCTTTCGTTCCTTGAACCCACTTTTACCGCGCTGGGTCTAGATCCTTTCCCTCGCCTAGTGTTGTTGGATGCTCTTGAATTGGGTACCTGGCATGTTCCTTCCTTCCCGCCGGATGCACCGGTTTTGATTGCTCAGATCTATGACCGCATGAGCGCATCAGAGGTCAAGTTGACGTTGAATGCCTTCTATCCGGATGAGCATCCAGTAACCCTGGTACATGCTGCGGGCACGAAACAGCAGCAAATCGAGCACCTTCGCCTTTACGAGATTGACCGTAGTCCGCATTTGGGGCTAATGAGCGCATTATACGTGCCTCCCTTGGGAGAGGCCACCTCGATGGAAGCCTTCCTGGAAATTGTGGCGCATTTGCGCGCACCGGACGGTTGTCCCTGGGATCGCCAACAGACTCATCAGTCCCTGCGTAGTCATCTTTTAGAAGAGGCTTATGAAGTGCTGGCGGCGATTGACGCGGACGATCCCCAGGCTTTGCAAGAAGAACTAGGGGATCTGTTGCTCCAAGTGGCTTTGCACGCTCAGATTGCCAGCGAGGAAGGGGAGTTTAATTTTACGGATGTTGTGCGCGGCATTCATCATAAGATTGTGCGCCGACATCCCCATGTGTTTGGTACGTTAAAAGTGGAGGGCGTGGAGGGGGTGCTGCGAAACTGGGAACGACTGAAGCAAGCGGAACGTGAGGCAAATGGCCAGGAGGAACGCAGTTTGTTGGCTGGTGTGCCTTTAGCGCTCCCTGCGCTCACGCAGGCGCAAGAGTTACAAGATCGTGCCGCGCGGGTGGGCTTTGACTGGCCTGAGATTGCGCCAGTGTGGGAAAAAGTGCGTGAGGAACTGCAGGAGGTGCTTACTGCCCCCGATGAGCGCGCCCGGGAAAAAGAATTGGGGGATTTGCTTTTTGCCGTAGTGAACCTGGCTCGCTGGTACAAAGTAGATGCTGAAAGCGCGCTGCGGGCTACTAACCAACGCTTTCGACAACGCTTCGCGCATATCGAGCAACGCGCGCGAGAGATGGGGCGGGTGCTCGGCGAAATGACCCTGGCCGAGATGGACGCACTTTGGGAGGAAGCCAAGCACAATGAGAAAGGCGTCGAACCTGGGGAGTGACCTTTAGCGTTTACGCAATTCCGGTGACTCGAACCACAGGCCGCTGACCAAATGTGGTTCGGCTTTGGTCAGCACCAGGCGCATGGTGACCGCGTCGTCTTTTTCAAAGCGCAGGCGGTAGACGACAATGTAATAATCACCGCTTTCCAGGACGGAACTCACCTCACGGGATTGAAATGCCCCCAGGCGCGACTCGAGCGTCTGGCGCAAGTCGGTAAATGCTTTTTCGTCTAGCCCTTTGCGCATAGCGTCGTCAAAGTCGGTGGCAAAGGCGGTGTAATCGCCCGCGAACAGGCCATTCAACAGGGTATCGGCCATGGGTTCAGCATAGGCTAAGACAGCGTCTCGAGTATCCCCTTCTAGTGTGCGTGCCCCCCCACCGCAGGCGGTCAGGACAATCCCTACCACAAACATCAGGGTAAAGACAATTGGACATTGGGATGTCTTCATCGGTAGATTCCTCCCGCGCGCATCATACCACAGGGGATGCGGTTAAAGCAAGATACCTCTCACGTAGGAGAGGTATCGGTGTGCCGAGAGCCAGAATCGAACTGGCGACACCGCAGTTTTCAGCCGCGTGCTCTACCAACTGAGCTATCTCGGCAACTACTCAAATTTTAACGGCAGGCAGGGGGATTGTCAAGCAACGCGCGCTATTTTCTAAGCCAAGGGGGTGATATAAGGAACTCATCCCATTTTTATTATGTTTTTATCCTTATTTTATGCGCTTTTGCTTCGGTCTTCCGTAAATTGATACAGAAGTCACCGGCGTAGGTGCGCTTTCCTGACCTGGCTCATGGAAAAAAGGGTTTGGCATGAAAGCGTGACCTCTACAACCGGCGAAGCCCTCTCAAAATCTTAACCCGATTTACGAGGAGAGCCAATGAATCCGCTTAACCGTTTGCGTCTTTTGGTCAAGTTGAGCCTGGCGTTTGGGGTGGTTGTCCTCCTGACCCTCGTTCTGGCTGTGAACTCTTACCTTGGGATCGCAGATGCACATGCCCAATCAGTAATGCTCTATTCTCAAAATCTAACCCCGGCTATAGAAGTCGGGCGAGCCCGCACGATGCTGTATCAGATTCGCGGCAATTTGTTCAATATCTTTCTGCTCCCAGATGATACTCTCAAACTTGAATCACAAATTAACCAAAACATTGCTGGAATTACGGCAGTCATTCGAGATTTGCGCGCGCTTAATCTGCCGGGGGCAGAGGCGGCACTGGCAACATTTGAAACGGCTTGGCAGGATTACATCAGTAAACTGGATGATACCCTGCAGCAAATTCACGCCGGGAACCGCAGCGCAGCGATGGCACGGGCCACGGTGGGTGACTTAGCCATGGCGCGCCAGACTGCCGATGCGGCGATGGAAGGATTGTTGACGATAGTACAGCGTGCTGCCGAGGAGGCCCATGCCCAAAGCGAACGTACTTTTGAACGGGTGCGCTGGACGTTAATGGTCGTAGCAATCCTGGCGGTAGGGCTTTCGATTGCGTTGGCCGTTCTGATCACGCGCAACCTGAATCAGCCGATTCAGGTCATGGTCGGGGCGCTCTCCAACTTATCTCAGGGTGATCTTAACCGTCATATTCCTATATCGGTCAAAGAGTCAATTGCCAAGCGGGGCGATGAAATCGGGGCATTGGGCAAGGCCTTAAAAGCTGCTGAGGAGTACATCGTTGCCATGGCTGAGCTGGCGGATCGGATTGCGGCTGGTGATCTCAGCCTGACGATCACCCCCCGCAGCCCGCAAGATGAACTGGGAAATGCGTATGTGCGGATGGTAGAAGGATTGCGCCGCCAGGTGCAACAAATCATGCAGGTGGTTGAGCGGTTGAACGCCATTGCTCAGGATCTTCGAAACGCCGCCTTCCAAAGCGGCGAGGCCAGCCAACAAATGGCGCAGACACTCCAGCAGGTAGCGCGAGGAATTGCCGAGCAGTCCGAGAGCGTCAATCGCACTGCCGCCTCGGTCAATGAAGTTGCCCGTGCCATTGAGGGTATTGCGCGTGGGGCTCAGGAGCAATCTCAGGCGGTTGCTAACGCCTCGAGTTTGACCGCCCGGATCAGCGGGGATGTATCACAAATGGCAGAGAGTGTGGAAACGGTATTCCGCGATGCGACCGGTGCAGCCCAACTGGCACAGCAAGGGGTTCAGGCTGTGCAGCAAACTATTGAGGGCATTGAAAATATCCGTAATCGCTTTGGCTTTTCGGCGCAGCGGGTGGAAGAAATGGGAGTGCGTTCGCGCGAAATTGGGACCATTTTGGAGACGATTCAGGACATTGCTGCCCAGACCAACTTGCTGGCGCTCAACGCCGCCATTGAAGCGGCACGAGCCGGCGAACACGGCAAGGGCTTTGCGGTAGTGGCGGATGAGGTGCGCAAATTGGCTGAACGTGCCGCTGCTGCCACCAAGGAAATTGCGCAATTGGTGCGCGGCATTCAGCAGACCGTGGATGAAGCGGTAAACGCGATGCGCGCAGGCAATGAGGATGTACAACGAGGGGTGGAATTGGCGAATCAGGCTGGACAGGCTCTGGCATTTATCCACGAGGTCAGCGAGGCGGTGAAGCAGCAAGCCGAGTTGACGGCCAATGCGGCGGTGCGGGTACGCGATGCTGTGGATCAACTTGTCAGCGCGGTAGATAGCGTTTCCGCCGTGGTTGAAGAAAATACTGCCTCAACGGAAGAAATGACAGCCAGTGTGGGTGAGGTCAACCAGGCCATTGAGACCATTGCCAGTGTCTCGGAGGAGAATAGCGCTGCTATTGAGGAAGTCAGTGCCTCAGCCGAAGAGGTCAGTGCTCAAGTCGCCGAAGTGGCAAATGCTGTAGATGGGTTGGCCGCAATGGCACATTCCCTGGAAGCTCTGGTGGCACACTTCAAGCTGAATCAAGGTGAAACACCAACGATGGCAAACGAGCCCGTCGCAACGCCGGTCGTTTAAGTGCTGGAACCCGTTACCCCCGGTTCTTAATTTCCCTTCAGGAGAGAAAATGATATGGAGAAACAATTTGTGGTCTTTCAAGTCGCCGGTGAACAGTATGGGGTCACGATTGATCGGGTGGAAAGCATTGTCAAGATGCAGCCCATCACCGTGGTGCCCCAAGCGCCGGCTTTTATTGAGGGTATCACCAATCTGCGCGGGATGGTGTTACCCGTGTTATCCCTCCGCAAGCGGTTCGGCCTGCCCCCGGCCGAAGTTGACCGCGAAACTCGCATTGTGGTGGTGATGAATGAATCTCACCCTATTGGGATTGTGGTGGATAGCGTTTTGGAGGTGTTGCGTCTCCCAGAAGAAACCATTGAGCCCCCACCACCGATGGTAACCAATGAGCGCACCCGTTTTATTACCGGGATTGCCAAGGTGGGGGAGCGGTTGATTATCCTACTGGATCTGACCAAGGTGCTTTCCGTAGAAGAAGAGACGCAACTGGCCGCACTCCGAGAGGTGGTTACGGCATGAAGAGAAGAAAAACCCATCCATTTCCATCAGGGAGAAAACTAGCCATGCAGAAGGTATTCGAACGATTTCAAAACCATCAGGGCTCACGAAATCTGACGAAACGGGGGTCTATCCGTGTCCAAATCTTGTTCTATTCGTTAGTGCTGGCTTTGCTGCCATTACTGGTTTTGTTCGCCTTGAGTTATTTTCAGGCAACGGGTTCTTTGCGGCAAAGTGCCCTTGAGACCCTGGGTGATTTAGCGGATATCACCGATGCTCAGGTGAGGCAATGGCTTGATGCTCGGCGGGCTGAAGTGGAGGTCATGGCAAATGCCGGTGAAATTGTATCCATGGAGCCAACACGGGTCATGCGAGCGCTTACCTTTTATAAAGAAAAATGGGGGGATTATTTCGAAACCCTGGTGGTAATTCAACCCGATGGGTATGCGCTGGCTTCAACCGATGGGCAGCGCAATACTATGAGCGATCGAGATTATTTCAAGCAGGCCATGGCTGGCAAGACGGTGATCTCAGACCCCGTCGTATCGAAAGGTAGTTCGCATGTCGTGGTGGTAGTTGCAGCGCCCATCCGCTCGATGGGGCAAGTGGTAGGTGTGATGGCTGGGGTAGTACCAACCACTGCATTAGAAGAGGTGTTTGGCAAGGCGCAGTTGGGAACCACAGGTGATGCCTATTTGATTGATCAGCGAGGGGTGTTGATTACGCCCTCGCGGTTTGAGGAACAGTTAAAAGCCGAAAATCGAATTAAAGAGCGCAGTGCCTTGGAATTGCGCATTGATACTGAGGCTTCACGCGCCGTACTCTCGGGGCAGGAAGGTGAGGGGGAGTATCAAGGCTACCGCTTTAAGCCGGTTGTGGGGGCCTATCGTTATTTACCCGAGGTAAATTGGGGGCTCATTGTTGAACAGGATGCCAGCGAGGCGTTCGCAGCCGCCAATGGGTTAGCACGGAATATGCTCATCGGTGTTTTCGTCATGGCCGTGTTGGCGGCTCTGGCGGCATATGCTTTCTCTGGGCAAATCACTGGCCCGATCCAGGTTGTGGCTGGGGCAATGAACAAATTGGCGCAGGGTGATTTGTTGAAAGACATAGACGTACAAAAACGCGAATCCATTCTCAAGCGGCGGGATGAAGTCGGGCAAATGGGACAGGCACTTCAGAATGTAGTGGGTTATCTCTCAACCATGGCAAGCACAGCCGAGGCGATCGCCGCTGGTGACCTGATGGTAGAGGTGACGCCACGGTCAGATCAGGATGTCCTGGGTCATGCCTTTGCCCGTATGATGCGGGGTTTACGTGAAATTGTGCAGGGGGTGGCGCAAAATGCCCAGGCCCTGGAAGCGGCAGCGACTGAACTGGCTGAAGCCGCCAATCAAGCCGGTCAGGTCACCGGGCAAATCGCGACGACCATCCAACAGGTTGCCAAGGGCGCCTCGCAGCAATCCGAAGCGGCCAGTCGCACCGCGGCTTCAGTGGAACAGATGACGCGGGCGATTCAAGGGGTAGCCAAAGGTGCACAGGAGCAGGCGGTGGCGGTTAATAAGATGTCTGCGCTGATCAATCAACTCTCGGCCGCTATTCAGCAGGTGCAGACTGGAGCGCAAAGCACCGCCGAGGTTGCCCATACCGCAGTAGAAACCGCGGGTCAGGGTTCGATGACGGTTGAATCCACCCTCAAAGGAATGGCGGCCATCCGTGAAAAAGTGACGCTCTCAGCCGAGAAGGTACAAGCCATGGGGCAACGCTCGGCGCAAATTGGCGCGATCGTGGAGACCATTCAGGACATTGCCTCGCAAACCAACTTACTGGCGCTCAATGCAGCCATTGAAGCGGCACGGGCCGGTGAACACGGTAAGGGCTTTGCAGTTGTCGCCGATGAAGTGCGAAAACTGGCCGAACGTTCGGCGACGGCAACCCGTGAAATTGGTGCGTTGATCCGCGAAATTCGACAGGCGGTGGAAGAAGCGGTGTCGGCAATGCAGGAAAGCGCTAATGAGGTAGAGAAAGATGTGCAACAGGCGAATCTGGCTGGGGCAGCGCTTAACGACATTCTGAGCGGGATCAAAGCGATGCAAGCCAAGGCCGAGGAGAGCGTCAAGGCTGCCCGTCACATGGCGGGGCTGGCTGAACAACTGGTAGCCGCAGCGGACGAGGTTTCGGCGATTGCTGAGGAGAACACCGCTGCCACTGAGGAGATGAGCGCCGGATCACAAGAAATCGCCCAAGCGGTGGAGTCCATCGCCAGTGTGAGCGAGGAAAACAGCGCCGCCGTCGAGGAAGTCTCGGCTTCGGCCGAAGAGATGTCGGCCCAGGTGGAGGAAGTGGCGGCTTCGGCGCAGTTCCTGCAAGGCACAGCGCAAGCCCTGAAAGAGGCGGTTGCGCGGTTCCGCCTGAGCGAGGCAGCCGTGGTCGGCAAAGGGGCATCTGTGCCCGGTTCAGCCTCAGGCAACGGACGGGGCGTGCTGGTAAAAGCCCACTGAGGTTTAGAACCCTCCTTCCATATTTTGGCGTCCTGTGTCCCCATCAGGGCGCCTTTTTATGCCGAATTTACGCCTTAGCCCTAAGGTTTAGCCACAAATGGTCGTTAAGGGAGATAGAACAACATCCCAAACTAACCGGTGAGGAGGTTGGAAGCGCGCTAGGTAACGATACGACATACGGCTGTAACTCGATGTCCTGCCTCTTGGGTAAAGGGGCTTAAACCCCAGAGGTCACTGGTAAGTAGCCCCATCGCTTTCTCGTCATTCATTTCTAAATTCTAAGGGGAAGGATCCCCGCCAAAATTCACAAGGAGGTGTGAGATGCCTACAGTAGATTACACTCGCATTGCTGGTAACATCGGTGCGCTCAACGCGCTCAACTCATTGCAACTGATCAACAACCAACTGGCTATTCACCAAACCCGCCTGGCGACCGGTAAACGCATTAATGAAGCCGCGGATGATCCGGCGGGATTGAGCCTGGCGACCACCTTTGATATCCGCCGCCAAGGGTTACAGACGGTGCTCAACGGCATCGGCGATGCCAAGAACCTGCTCTCCACGGCGGAAGGTGGTTTGCGCAAGATCCAGGACATCCTGGTCAAGATGAAGAACAAGGCTTTGGAAGCTCAAAGCGGTACCATTGGCGATAAGGAAAGAGAGGCCATTGCCGCCCAGTTGAATGCCTATGCGGCGGAAATTGACGCCATTGTTGAACAAACCCAGTGGAACGGCAACTTCCTGATCGGCCAAAGTGGTTCTGCCGGTGGTGCCTCGGCAACTCAGAATTTCCTGACCTCGTTGGGGACGCTAGCTGATCCGACCGCCGTGACCTCAGAGTTCAAATTCTCGGACAACCAGGGCTTTGGCGCATATGGTACAGGGACAGACGGCTTGGGCTTGAATGCCAACTACACCACTTCCAACCTGAGCAGTGCCCTTTCCGACATTGATGCCGCAATTGAAAAGGTCAAGAAGGGGATCAGCGAAGTCGGTGCGTTCAGTGCCCGCTTGTCCTTCAAGGAAGAAGCCATCACCGTGCAATACACCAACACCGAGGCGGCCTACAACCGAATCATGAACGCCAACATGGCTGAAGAGCAGGTGAATGCCAGCAAACTCCTGATCCTGCAGCAGACCGCGACCGCGATGCTGGCCCAGGCGAACACGGCGCCGCAATTCCTGCTCACCCTCTTCCGCTAATCGTTAACTCCTCATCGGTATCGGGATAGCGGGGAGCGCTCAGCGCGCTCCCCGCCCAGCCATCCCCAGGAACGATATGTGAGGTTGCCATGCCTGACGTTTCGAGCACGACCACCCTCTCCAGTTATTTCACCAACCTGGTCAGCAACCTGATGGCCATTGAGCGGCAGCCCTTAATACGGATGACCCAACAACGTGATGCGCTCAATGTGCAACGGGGTATTTACCTGGACCTCCGCTCGCAATTGAGCGATCTCAAGCAATACGTGCAGGCGTTGCGAAGTAGCAGTCCGTTTTTCACGCTAAAGAGCGGGCGGTCGGTAACCGTAACTGAGCCTTCGGTGAATGGTGCAACGGTGGTTAGTGCCTCTGCCAGCGCTTCAGCAGTGGTAGGGGATTATCGCATTCAGGTGAGCCAACTGGCACGCGCCGAGCAGTGGGTTTCTGCGGAACAAGCTGCCACGGATCGTTCGCTAGGTAAGCGTGGCGTGTTTTATCTGGGCGGGACTGGTGTGGCGACAGCATCCTTACCAAGCAGTAGCCCTATCGTGGCAAGCGTGAATGTGGGGGATGTGGGCAGTGGTCTGCGTGAATTGGGAAGCGGTAGCCAGGTCGAGGGGACTGCTTATGTGCTGGAAGTGCGTCAAGGGGACTCGGGTTTCGAGTTCCGTCTACGGGCTGCAGACGGTGGCGTGGTTGCGATCTACGACAAGGCTAAAGCCGATGGTAGTCTGACCAGCGACTGGCAAGCGTTATCACCGCGGGAGGTGTACGATACCCACCGTGGACTGGTAATTACATTTGGTGACTCCCCAGAAGCCGGAACGGTGGCCATTGATTACCAGGCCGCCGGCGTAGCGGTGAACGTGGTTGAAAGTGATACCCTTATCGAAAGGAGTAACCATGGCAACAGTGCTTGTGGTAGATGATGCCGAATTTTTGCGGGTGCGCATCTCTAAGATGTTGATTGCAGAGGGCTATCAGGTCATTGAAGCCGAAAACGGCGCGGTGGCGGTTGAGAAATACAAAGCCGAACGCCCGGATGTAGTGTTGATGGATATTACTATGCCAGAGATGGATGGCCTAACTGCACTTAAGAATATTCGCGCTTATGATCCCCAAGCCAAGGTCGTCATGTTGACGGCATTAGGGCAGGAATCGGTAGTCTTGGAAGCCGTGAAATCAGGAGCACGTGATTTTGTGGTTAAGCCCTTTAACCAGGAACGCGTATTAAGCGCTTTACAAAAGTTACTGGGGTAATCGCGGAGCCGACTTATGGCAACAGGAATGACTGCGGATGTGAACGGGCCAATACGCGTGTTGGTGGTGGATGATTCTGCCTACATGCGCTTTACCATTACCCGCTATTTGAACGATGTTCCGGACATCCAAGTGGTTGGAGTGGCGCGGGATGGTGAAGAGGCATTGGGCATGATCTCCCGCCTGAATCCGCAGGTCATCACCCTGGATGTTGAAATGCCACGCCTGGATGGTTTGAGCACCTTACAGGAGATCATGCGCATCCAGCCCCGTCCGGTCATCATGCTCAGTAGCCTGACCAAGGAAGGGGCTCAGGAGACCGTACGGGCATTGACGCTTGGGGCGGTGGATTTTGTGGCTAAACCGGACAGCAAGGCGAACATTCAAGTTGTTATGGACGAGGTTGTCCAAAAGATTCGCCGGGCGGCCCAAGTTAAAGCACGGGCGCTGGTGCAGACGGCATGGTCCACACCAGGGTCAGAAGAAATTCTCGATCGGGTATCCAGCAAATTAACTCGCCCATGGCAAGAAAGTAATGTGCTCATCGTGGTCGGTGCCTCAACCGGAGGCCCCCGGGCATTAAGCACTCTAATTCCCGCTTTGCCCCAAAATCTCAACGCAGCGCTGCTAATTGTTCAACACATGCCGGCGGGCTTTACCCGCTCGTTAGCACAACGTCTGGATAGCCTTTCCGCATTTAGGATCAAGGAGGCTGCACCTGGGGATCGGTTGGAAGTGGGTTTGGGGCTGGTTGCACCGGGCGGTTTCCATCTCACGCTAGATGCTCAAGGAACGGTACAACTCAATCAAAATCACCCCGTTCATGGCGTACGCCCGGCAGTGGATGTGACGTTGCTTTCGGTGACCCAGCATTTTGCCTCCCGAACTCTGGCGGTCATTTTGACGGGCATGGGTAATGATGGCGCCAACGGTGCAGCGCTGATTCATGCTGCAGGTGGGTATGTGATTGCTGAAGATGAGACCACGGCGGTGGTGTGGGGGATGCCACGGAGCGTGATTGAGGGACGAGCCGCAAATGCCGTGTTGCCTTTATCCGCTATGGCGGCAAAGATTGAGCAATTGGTGTGTCAATTCGACGGTGGTTGGAGGGATTAAAAACAATGGAGTTAGTGGAGTACGAACGGGTCAAAGCCTCCATCAAAAGTCTGCTTGGAATCGATCTCTCGTATTATAAGGACGAGCAGATGCGCCGCCGTCTGGATTCGTGGTTGGTGCGTTCTAATAAGTCTTCATGGGAGGAATATTTTGCCTGGGTACGGCGCGATGAACAGGAACGGCAACGTCTGCGGGATTATCTCACGATTAATGTGAGTGAATTTTTCCGTGATCCTGAGCGATGGCAACTTTTACGAGAAACCGCCGGG